>JBGQLF010001414.1:0-3058 GCA_041499985.1 Gemmataceae bacterium | reverse complement strand
GTATTTCGAAGAGGGCGACCCGAGCAGCCGGCGCGACCCCGACGGCTTGGTCGCCAAGAAAGTCGGCAAGCACTACCGGCGCTCGTTCCGCAGCTGGGAAGAGAAGACCATCCCGTGCACGCTCTTCGAGATCGCCTCGAAAAAGACCTGGCGCACCGACCTGGGGGAGAAGCGCCAGCTGTACGCGCGGCTGAGGGTGAAGGAATACTTTGTGTTCGATCCCGAGGGCTGCTATCTGGACCCGGTACTGCAAGGCTTCCGGCTGATCAAAGGCCAGTCGGTGCCGATGAAGCCGGCAGCCGACGGCAGTCTGACGAGCAAGGAACTGGGACTGCGGCTGGTTCCCGAGGGCGCCATGCTGCGCCTGGTCGATCTCGCCACCGGCAAGCCAATCCTCACGCGCGTGGAGCGCGCTGACGAAGAGAAACAGCGCGCCGACGAAGAGAAACAGCGCGCCGACGAAGAGAAACAGCGCGCCGACGAAGAGAAACAGCGCGCCGACGCCTTGGCGGCCGAGGTGGAACGGCTGCGTGCCCAGCTGCGGCAACAGGAAGCTGCCGGAGACTAACGTGGCCGCCCGCAACCGGCAGTAACGCGCGAGGGACTCATCGGCCAAGCGCTCGACCGGGTTGCGTTCGGAGCTGGATGCAGCCATGCAAAGTCCTCCAGCCAGTTCCCAGGGTGACATCTGGCGAAAGCGAGTCGTGTCTCTCTTCACCGGTCCGTGTTATCCCTGAACCCCGGCAGGAGGGCGAGGATATCCTGGAGCCGTTCCAGAGCCCGGATGTAGCGTTTGCTGGCCGCCTTCTTGCTGATCTCCAGCACCTGGGCCGTGTCGTCATTGCTCAGCATCTCGAAGTGGCGCAGCACCAGAACCTCTCGGTCCAGCGGGTCCATGCTATTGAGCGCCTCCTGGACGCGGATCTGCGTCTCGGCCCGGATGGCGGCCCGGCTCGGCGATGTCAATCGGCCCAGCAGTTGGTTGGCCAGCGATACCGACGAGGCCTGGGGCAGGGCACCACGGTAGAGCGAGACTTCCTGGCCAGCATCGCGCATCTTCGCCCCGAGGTGGTGGCGATGCAGATCGATCAGCTTCTGGCCGGTGAGTGAGCGCAGCCAAAGATAGAACGGCAGCGCCGGCTCACGGGCGTAGTCGGGGAAGCGGCGGGCAAAGTCGAGATACGCCTCCTGGAGGACGTCGGAAGGATCGAGCCGGCCGTAGAGGCGGCGGTCGAGGCGCAGGCGGACCATGCGCCGCAGCCGATCGCGGTAGTGCCCGAACAGCTCGGCCAATGCCTGCGGATCGCCACTCCGAGCCCGGTCCAGCAGGGCGTCGCTGTCGCTCCGATCACCCGTCATGACTGGTCCCATAAGAGTAGATCCGGATGCGCGGTCGGTTTGTCGCCCGATCCGGCAAGTTTTTTCTTACCACATTCCGGTCGCCGCGCCTTTTCTGTACGAACGATCAGTCATACCACGGAGCCGCGAATACGGTCTTGCGGTTTTTCCCCGAAGCTGCCACAATCCGCCCGCGCGCAGGGGGTAGGATGTCATTCTGCTGCCCCAACTGCCCGGCATGGTTCCAACGTGGGTGGCACGCCCTGAGTCTTCGAAGGGCGTGGGGCCGCGGTAACCACGCCCTTCGAAGACTCAGGGCGTGCCACCCGGAAAAGGACCTTCTCGAACCGCGCCAACTGCCCCTTTTGGAGAGGAAGGCCTGTCCATGCCTGTCCGGTTACGCTGGATCCTCGGCCTGATGATCGCCGGTCTCGTGACGGTGGTTCCCCTGATACACTTTCGCGCCGTGTATGCGCACGGCAAACGACTGCGCGAAGTGACGCCGGACGTGCTGTACCGCAGCGGCCAGATGACCGCCGACGGGTTCGCGGACGCCGTGCACAACTTGCACCTGCACACCATCATCAACCTGCAAGACGAGTATCCCGATCCCGACATCTCTCGGGGCTTCACTAGCTCCGGCACGGTCAAGGAGAGTGAGCTGTGCCGGCAACTCGGGGTACGCTATGTCTATATTCCACCCGATCTCATCGCGCGGCGGGCGATCCCGGAATATCGGCCCCAGGCGATCGATCGGTTCCTGGCGGTCCTGGATGATCCAAGCGCCTACCCCGTCTTGATTCACTGCCACGCCGGTCTGCATCGGACGGGCATCATGACGGCCGTGTATCGCATGGAATATCAAGGCTGGAGCTGGCGCGACGCCATCGCGGAGCTCAAGGCCAACGGCTTCGGCGAGTTCCCCTGCACCTCCGCCAATGACTACATCACGCAGTACCTGCTCACTTATCGGCCAGGGCTGCGAAGCGTCGCTGAAAACCTCTCGCAAAGACGCCAAGATCGCGAAGAAAAGAGGTAATCCGTCGTTGGTGGTGAGAACCCCACACCATCTCTTCTCTTGGCGATCTTGGCGTCTTTGCGAGAGGCTCTTATGAACCTGATCGACCGAGTCTTGATTCGCGGTTACGTGAAGGCGTACCTGATTTGCCTCAGCAGTTTGCTCTGCCTGTACATCGTCCTGGATCTGTTCATGAACCTCGAGGATTTCACCGAGAGCCATCACGGTCTCGCGCCGGTGCTGCGACACATCGGCCAGTATTATGGCTACCGGGTGGCCAAGTTTTTCGACCAACTCTGCGAAGCCATTGTCCTGCTCGCCGCCATGTTCACCGTGGCCTGGATGCAGCGCAGCAATGAGCTGTTGCCGCTCCTGTCCTGCGGAGTGTCCACGCGCCGCGTCGTGCGTCCGGTGTTGTACTGTGCCGGCATCCTGCTTAGCCTGTCGGTGCTGAACCAGGAATTTGTCATTCCCCGCATCAGCAATCACCTGGAGACCGATCGCGACGACCCCAATGGCGAAAAAGAAGTGGTCGTGCACAGTGCCCACGAGCCCAATGGCATCAATATCGAAGGGCTGAAGGCCTCGCGCCGCGAGCAGCTCGTCCGGGAATTCGATTGTGTCATTCCCGAGGGCCTGGCGGGGAACCTCGTCCATCTGCACGCACTGGAGGCCCGCTACCAGGCTCCCTCCGATGGACAT
>JBGQLF010001413.1:0-3066 GCA_041499985.1 Gemmataceae bacterium | reverse complement strand
CGCAGAGGGGCAATCGGGGTTGCGTGTACAACTTGGCGTGCATCGGCGGGAGCGTTTTGGTATCGTGTGTGCGGGAGGGATTCAGACATGGCGAAACCGACGATCAAGCAGGCTCAGCGACGGTCTTCCACTTCGCTCAAGAGGACTTCGCAGCGCGCGCGCTGGGAGTGGGACTGGGACATCCTCGCTGTCAGCATTCCGACGAGCGCGCTCACGCTCGACGGCTTCTGCGCCTGGTACCAGTCCGATGACTTTCCGCCCTACGTCCGCATCTCCTACCTGGGTTCCGAACTCTACGTGGAGCTGGATCCGGAGGAGGAGGCCGTCCAGGTTCCCATTAGCGCCGGTACACTGGAGGGCTTCCGGGCCTGGGCCACCTCGAAAGAATTCCCGGAGCGGGGTCGTATCTCCTTCCTCGGTCAGGAGGTTTTCATTGATATGAGCCCGGAAAACGTGGACTGGCAGAGTGAGGTGAAAACGGAGATCGCGCGCGTGATTGGCAACCTCGTTTGCGAGAGCGATGTAGGTAAGTTCTATACCGACGGTCCCCGAATTTCTAACCCGGAGGCCGACATTTCCAACGTGCCAGACGGGGTCTTCGCGGCGTGGGAGACCTTGACATCCGGGCGTCTCCGGAGAGTGCCGGCCAAAGGCAAGGCTGGAGGCACGGTTGAGCTGGCGGGGACGCCCGACTGGGTGATGGAGATCATCAGCCCCAGTTCGGTGCGGAAAGACACAAAGGAGCTCCGCGAAAAGTATCACCGCGCCGGTATTCGCGAATACTGGCTCATCGATGTGCGTGGCGACGAGATCCAGTTTCAGATCTTGCGGTACCGCTCAGCCGGGTATGTGGCCGTAGCCCGACGCGGTGGCTGGCAGAAATCGCCGGTATTTGGCCGCAGCTTCCGCCTCGAACGGCGGCGCGACCGACTGGGCAGCTGGCAATACCGCTTGCTCGTCAATCCCGCCTAAACACGTCGATAAACTCTTTTCACAAGAATCGCCGAAAGCCCCTTGACACCCGGAGGCTGCCTCGCTCTAATACCTAAAGTTTTAGGCTTTAATCTTTCGTTGGAGCATGTACTCGTGACTGACACGCCACCGACCCCGACCGGGCGGGAGCTGGAGATTCTGAAAGTGCTCTGGGAACACGGCCCGAGCAGCGTCCGCGAGGTCCACCGGCATTTGGCCCCGGGCGAAGACCTGGCCTACAACACCGTGCAAACGCTGTTGCGAATCATGGAAGAGAAGCAGCTGGTCACCCATCATGTCGAGGGGCGCACCTTCGTTTATACGCCGCGCTACAGCCGTGATGAGAGTGCCGCCCGGTTCCTCGACCGCGTCTTCGACGGTGCCGCCGATCAACTGGTGCTGAGCCTGCTCCGCTCCGAACGTATCTCCCCCGCGGAACTGGAGCGCATGCAAGACCTGATCGCGGCTGCCCGGCAACACAAGGCAAACCTTCGGGCCGGCCGTCGCGCCGGTCGCTCCCCTGGAGAGAACCCATGAACTGGTCCTGGCTGACCTCCGAAACCTGGCTGCTGCACAGCGCCCTGGGCGGAGGCTTGCTTCTGTTACTCGGCGCGACCCTCATGCGCTGGTGCCGGCAACCAGCCCGGCGACAGCGCCTGGGCGAAGCGGCCCTCGTGGCCGCCTTGCTCCTCGCCATCCTCAGCGTCGCGCCCCCCTGGCTCATCGTGCCGGTGCTCGCGCCCGAGCCGATGGCACTGGAAGAATTGGCGGCACCCAGGGCTGCTCCTTCCTTCCCCACGCCGTCTCCCACCGCGCCCGTGCGGGGCGAACACTTTGCTCTGCTTCCTCTGGAGGGCAAGGAGCGGGAGCATCCCGACTCAACGTACTACCAAACTTCGCTTGCCCCGGAGAATGGGCTGTTGAGCCTGCTACTCGGCCCCTCGCAGCCGCGGCCGAGTTTGGACTACGACTCGACCCAGGCTGACGTTGCCGCTCTGGCTCCAGGAACCCGCGAAGTGGAGACTGCCGAGCACGCAGCCCGGACGATCCCACCGGGCAACCTCGTTGATCTAGTCGCGTTGTTTTCCCTCGCCACGCTGGCGACCTGGCTCGGCGCCGCTTACGCCCTGGTGGCGGGGTGCTTGTTTGGGCGTTGGCTATTGGGCTATGTTGCCCTGTGGCGGCTCTTTCGGAGGGCACGGCCGGCTCCACTCGCTGTGCAGCACCTGTTCGCCAGCATGGCGAACGATCGACGGCTGCCGCGCCTGCTCGTCTCCGATCGCTTGCGTGTGCCTCTGAGCTGTGGGCTATGGCGGCCAACCGTCGTTGTGCCGGCGGCACTCTGTGAGCCGCACGCCGCCCCGACGCTCCCCTGGGTCTTCGCTCATGAGTTGACGCATCTGGAACGGCGCGACGCCTGCGCCTGCCTGCTCTTCGGTTTGGGACAGGCGCTGTACTTCTATGTGCCGTGGTTCTGGTGGCTGCGCCGTCAGGTCCGGCTGTGCCAGGAGTACATCGCCGACGCGGCCGCGGCCGAGCAAAGCGTGGACGCGGTCGACTACGCCCAGTTTTTGCTCAGTCTGACAACGGCGCCGGCCGTGCCTTTGAGTGCGACCGGCGTCTCGGGTAATTCCTCGGATCTCTTTCGGAGGGTAACAATGTTGCTGCAATCTTCGCTGCGTCTGGAACGACACTGCCCGCGCTGGTGGTCCCTCGTGGCGATCGGCGGACTGCTGACGTTGGCGGTGGTGGTCTCGGGCATCGGCCTGCGTGCCGACGCCGCTCCGCTCAGCACTCTGGAGGAAAATGCCCTCGCTGTGGGGGACACGGCGCCCCTTCCCGTGGTCGCCAAGGACGATGACGATCCGAAGCCAAAATCCAAGGCTGCCGCTCAGAAGGACAAGACGGAGAAGGAAGAGAAGGCCAAGCGGAAGACGGGTGCTCTGGACATCCCCTTCCCCGACATCGACGAACTGCTCAAGAAACTGCCGGCCGATACCGATCCCGAGCAGCTCAAGAAGGTTCGTGAACAGCTGATGAAAGCGCGCGAACAGATGCAGCAAGCGATGAACCAACTCCAGAAGCACGGCAGGG
>JBGQLF010001412.1:0-3074 GCA_041499985.1 Gemmataceae bacterium | reverse complement strand
TGACGATGTCCAGGACCTCGGTAATCTGTGGCATGGTCAAGAAGAGACAGTCCCACAACTCCCTCTCTTCCTCTGCGCTCAGCTCACTCCTGTCGATGATTCTCTGGATCTCGTCCCACGTCTGGAAGGGAAGTTGCTCGCGGGCCTTGGCAAACTTGATGCCCTTGATCGGCGCTGTGCCAGTCAGGTGGCCGAGCGATACAGCCCAATTCCAGATGACCCGCAGCGTGTCGAGTTCCTTCTTGATTGTCTGTGGTCGGACCTTTCCACGCTTCCCCTTCTCGTGCGAGCGCTGATCACTGTAGCGCTGCATGTCGGCAGTGGTCAGGGACTGGGCAGGTACGTTCTTCCCAAGGATGCGGAGAAGATGTTTGCAATGGAGTTTCTCGGTCGTGATCGTGTTCGCTTCCTTTGCTCCCTCGGGAAGAGACTGTTGGTAGCGGACGACCAGATCGCCCAGAGTCAGCACTTTCTGTTGCAAGGTCTTGCCAGTCTTTTTCCCGTCTGAAAGGATGAACGTGGCCGGGTCGGCGCCGCTTGGAATCTCCAACCGGCCTTGCTCCAAAAGGCGAATGGTTTCCTCAACGCGAGCCTGAATACCGAGAGCGATTTTCTGATCCTTCGTCTTGATTGAACGTTTGTACTCCCGTGCACCGAAGTAGAACCGGATGCGGTAGTAGTTGGATGCTTGGTCGAACTGCAAGAAGGCCATACTTCCTCCGGGGCGAACGAATCGCTGAAGACTTATGGATGGTAAAGGTTGCGACTTGCGCTGACCAGCAATGCAAAGCCCCTGCAAAACCCATGAAGCGGCAGATTTGCGGCAGGAAATGGAAAAGGACTTGAGCCAGAAGTGACTCAAGTCCTTATTTGAAAGCAACTTGCGGAAAGTGGGCGCTACAGGACTTGAACCTGTGACCCCCAGCGTATCGAGCTGGAGGGATACACACGTAAGCTATTATCAAATATGTTCTTATGCACACAGCCGTTCTCGGTTGCATACGGGGTTGCACAGAAACCTGACTCAGCTTATGCGAACTGGCTTTACTCTGCTTTATGTTCTGGCCCGTCCTCTAGAAGCTCAGTCCTCAAGACATCGCGGAAGCCATCGAGATATGAGGAGCCGATACGGGCAACCGCCAGCGATACGATACCAGCCGGCCGTGACCATGCCGCACAGCATAACCGACTACCGCCCCTCACCCCCGGTTGCCCGTGTGGCGGGCGATGTACCTATCAATGATCGCCGGGTCGAAGCGCACGGCGCCACGTACCCTGGTCGCCTGAATGTCGCCAGTAGAACGCATCCGGTCTAGGGTCCGCACCGAAACCGACAACCGCGCCGCCGCTTCTCTCTTGTTCAGCAGTCTGTCCATCCCAGCACCTACCTCTTCATGTTTTGATACCTTGAAGGTGTAACACTTTCAGCGATTGCCGATCCTGGCCAGCCGGCGATAAGAGGCCCCCTGGTGCGCTACGTCCATGGCTCGACCCGCTCCTCATGAAATCGTGCCAGCCTGGCAGCTGGTCGGTGGGACGATGCGCAGCATGCGAAATTGTACGCAGGTCGCCGATAGGAAAAGCGACAACGGCCATAGCCCAATCCTCGCCCGAGGTGTTCCCGAAGCGCAGGTTGGGAGTTGCCACTCGATTATCCGCTGAATTTCCCCGAGAAATCTCCCAAGGTCCGCCGGCCCTACTGGCCCGGCGCGAGCAAGCTGGCTGACTGGCCTGTTGGAAGGGAATGCGCCACGCGCTTCAGCGCCGCGCACCCGAGGCCTGGGTACGGGGCCGGACCTCCATGAGATGGCCGGGCGATTCAGGTTGCGTGCGCTATTGAGCGGTCTCCGCTGCACCTATACGCTTGCCAGTGGGACCTCAAGTGTTGTAGGGTCCGGCGCATGATCAGCTTGTCGAAGCGATAACCCAACGGAGCGGGCGGACAGCCATGGCCCACGACTTCGCACGGCTGACGCTCACCCGGCACCAACAGCGCCTCGTGGACACCTCGACCGCGATTCGGGGCGCACCGCCCGACCGCATCGACTTCCTGCATACCGTCCAGTGCCAATGCGGCATCCCTTACAACAACCCTGGCGATGACGTGCTCGAATGGGACCGCAAGCAGGGCAACGCCTCGCTGCGCATCGAAGCCGGCTCCGCCATCGACCCGAGGACCGGGGACTTCGTGAGGCTGGGACTGCCTTACGGCGAAAAGCCCCGGCTGGTCCTGATCCACCTGGCCACCGAGGCCGTCCGCACCGGCTCCCCGGTCGTCGATGTCGAGGATTCCATGACCGCTTTCGCCCGCTCGCTCGGGCTGGAGACGAACGGCCGGCAGCTCCGCTCCCTCAAGGACCAGCTGGCACGCCTAGCCGCAGCCACGGTGCGCATGGGTGTGGTGGCCGACGGCAGGGCCGTGCAGGTCAACACGCAGTTTGTCAGTGCCTTCGACCTGTGGTTCCCCAAGCAACCCGATCAGCGGGTACTCTGGCCCTCCACGGTCCGCCTGAGCGAGGAATACTTCCAGACCCTCGGCCAACATGCCGTCCCGCTCGACCACCGGGCGGTAGCCGCCCTGGCGTCATCTTCGATGGCTCTGGACATCTACGTCTGGCTGGCGCAACGGCTGCACCGGGTGCCGTCAGGCAAGCCACAGTTTGTGGCCTGGGACTCGCTCCACGAGCAATTCGGGCAAGGGTTTGCTCGGGTCCGCGATTTCCGCCGACGGTTCCTCCAGACCTTGCACCACGTCGCTTCCGCCTACCCGGCAGCCCGCACATCGGCTGACGACCGAGGCCTGACGCTCGCGCACAGCCCCCCGCCGGTGGCGCCCCGGTCCGCCCCTCCCCGACTCCTCTAACCCGCCAAAGCCCCAGGCCCGGTGCCAGCAACTAACGCCTTGAATTAGCAGAAGCAGGCCACGGTAACTTGGTCGCGCCCCGAGCAACCCTGGAGGCTACGGTTTTCCAAGGGAAGCAGCGAGGAAAACGACCCGGCGGCGTTCCAGTTAACCCGTTGAACTGCCGTGCGGCGGCGCGGTAACTTGGTCGCACGCCCTTGGGGACAAATGG
>JBGQLF010001411.1:0-3077 GCA_041499985.1 Gemmataceae bacterium | reverse complement strand
TCCATTCTTATCGAGGACAGTTCACCCATCGGCCCGTTTGGCGCGAAAGGAATCGGTGAGCAGGCTGTCATACCCACGGCTCCGGCGATCCTCAACGCCATTCACGATGCGATTGGCGTCCGCATCCGCAAGATTCCAGCAACGCCGGATCGAGTGCGCGCCGCTCTGCTGGCTGCCCGCAGTGGAGGTTCACGTGGCTGATGATGCTATCCGTTGCGATGCCTGCCCGGTTCTGTGCTACATCAAGCCCGGCCGCAGCGGAGCCTGCGACCGCTACGCCAATCATGAAGGGCAGTTGGTGCGAGTGGACCCCCACGTAGTGCTGGACAACGCCTTATCACGCGGCGACTCGGTTGTCCCTTTCCTCGACCGCAACCGCGAGTGGGACGGCAACCTGGTCACCAGTCCAGAGACGTTCGTGACCGCAATTGGCGCGGGCACCACCTATCCTGACTACAAGCCGGCGCCGTTCATCATTTCTTCCGCGGTCGCGGGTGTTGACATGGTCACAGTGGTGACTGAGGGCATCTTCAGCTATTGCGGGGTGAAGGTAAAGATCGATACCGACCGCCATCTTGGACCCGAGCGCAACCTGGTGCGGGCCCAGGGCGAACCCGTGGGACACGTTACCACCAGCGAGTACGGATCCCAGATGCTCTCGCTCGGCGGCGTACGCCACCTGACGGGAGGCAGCCGCCGGGAAGGCACCGTCACCTGTGAGACCCTGCTCAACTTGTGCAATGGGAAGGCGGTCGAGCTGAAAATTGACGAGGGCGCAAGCGTACTGGTCCAGGCTGGCAAGCCGCCGGTGGTTGATGAAGTGCTGGAAGAGCGCATGCGCGTGGGATGCGGATCGGCCACCATCGGCATGTTTGCCAAGCAATGGTTTGGCAAAGTCGACGAAGTGGTGGTGGTGGATGACCACATTACCGGCGTGCTGTCAGAACACCAGGCGGGCAAACTGCTGGGCATACCAGAGACCGGAATCAAGCTGAAAGGACGCCGCTCCACACCCGGCCGATATTTTCAGGTGGCAGAACCCGGCACCGCCTGGGGCGGGACCAACATTGAAGATCCGCTCTCGATTCTGAAGCCCTTTGACAAGAAGGCTGCGTGGTCTGGTCTGCGCCTGCTGATGGTGAGCACCACGGGGGAACACTCGTCCTATTTCGAACTCGACGAAGCCCTGCGACCAGTGGAACATGAGCTACCGCCTTCGCTGCGCGAGTCCGTGGCCAGGATCAGGGAAAATTGCGAACCCGCACTCTGCACCGTGCTGTTCATGGGTGGAGCGGGTGGCTCTCTGCGCGCGGGAGTGACGGAGAACCCGGTTCGCCTGACACATTCCGTACGTGACGCGCTGACTCGCGTCACCTGCGGGGGCGCTCCTGTCTACGTCTGGCCCGGTGGCGGGATCACCTTGATGGTGGACGTAACCCGCATGCCCGAAAACGCCTTCGGCTATGTGCCCACTCCCGCGATCGTCGCCCCCATCGAGTTCACCCTCAAGCTCCAGGACTACGCCGCCTTGGGCGGCTACATGGACCATGTGCGGCCCTTGTCGTCGATTATGCCTGAAGGAGGCCGCCGGCGCGTTCAAGCCAATCCGGAGAATCCCTGGCCGTTGTCGGCATCCAAGCCTCCGAGGTCAAGAGAATGAGAGAACCGCCACAGGTTCGCCTTCTTCCCGATGGGAGGCATCTTTATCTGCACGACGGTCCCATCGATTTGATCGTGGAAGGGTTCGGTCCGCCGCAAGAGGTTCAATCAGCCTATCGAGCGGCAGCACGCCGCTTCATGACGGTGCTGGATGAGTTGTGCAGCGAACTCCCGCTTCTCCGCCAGCCGTCACAACCAGGCAAGCCCCTGCTTTCCGGGGTTGTGGCCAGACGCATGGCACGCGCAGTCGCACCCTATGCTGAGCGATGCTTCATCACGCCCATGGCCGCTGTGGCAGGCGCGGTCGCAGAGGAAATCCTTGGTGCCATGACCTCGACGACAGACTTGTCTAAGGCTTACGTGAACAATGGCGGCGATATTGCGTTTCATCTCGAGCCGGGCGAGCAATTTGTCGCTGGGATGATCGAGCGGCCGGACCGGCCTTCGCTGTTCGGAACTGCAACGTTGAAAGCGTCGCAGCCGGTGCGGGGTATCGCGACTAGCGGCTGGCGCGGGCGCAGTTTCTCCCTGGGTATCGCGGATGCCGTGACAGTATTGGCCGACCGCGCCGCCATGGCTGACGCCGCGGCAACTATCATCGCCAATGCCGTGGATCTTCCCGGTCATCCCGGCATCGTTCGCGAGCCGGCTTGCGATATCGCTCCGGATAGCGATCTGGGGAGCTTGCCGGTGACTCGGCGTGTAGGCCACCTTACTCCCAGCGAAACCGATGCCGCCCTCGCCGCGGGAGCCGCGGTGGCGGAGTCGCTGCTCGCGACCGGACTGATCCGGTCAGCCGCGTTGTGCCTGAACCGCGAAACCAGGGTAGTAGCTCCGCCCGAGCGAAAGGTGGTTCATTTTCCGGCCAGGAGCCTGGTCCATGCCTGAGGTTCGAATTCGAAAGAAGTTGCTGGCAGTGGAGGAAATCTTCCACGAAGGCGGCCCCGTCGCGCTCATCCCTCTGCGCCGTGCCGCCGCGCTGGCCGTAATCCACAACCCGTTTGCCGGAGCCTACGTCGAGAACATCGCCGGATTCATGGATGACCTTAAACCCCTGGGCCTCGACATGGCTCGCTCGCTGGTGGCTGCGCTGGGAGGAGACATTAAAACGGTCGAGGGCTACGGCAAAGGTGCGATTATTGGCTCCGCTGGAGAATTGGAACACGGGGCCCTGTGGCATGTGCCGGGCGGCTACGCGATGCGCGAGGTGCTGGGAGGCGCCTTGGCTATCGTGTCATCCACCAAGAAAGTCGGCGGCCCCGGCACGCGGCTGGATGTTCCCATCACCCACATCAACGCCGCTTACGTGCGCAGCCACTTCGACGCCATGGAAGTTGGGCTGGCCGATGCCCCGCGCGCCGATGAGATCCTGCTGGCACTGGTCATGACGACGGGCGCAAGGATTCATGCCCGGGTTG
>JBGQLF010001410.1:0-3081 GCA_041499985.1 Gemmataceae bacterium | reverse complement strand
GAGGAGCTCAGAAACCTGGTCCCAGGCCCGTCCCGGTCGCCGGCAAGCCGATTCCTCGGCCCGCCTCACCAGTGGTGGCTGCGACGCCTCCGCAAGCCTCTACACCCCCTACGCCCCCTGTCGCCACGGTCACGCCTCCAACGCCGACCGCCGCCGCTCCGCTCGCGCAAACGAGCCAGGGGGCACCCAAACCCGCGGCTCAGCCCAGCCAGCCAGTACCGGGTATGCAGCCGGCCACCACGTCGGCGCCGGCTCAGACTGCAGCCGCTCCCAAAACCGCCGCGCCAGCCGGGAGACCTCCGACGCCGCCGGCTGTTGCCGTTCGCGCGGGCGCCCCGCCCCCGCCTGGACGCAAGAACTAACCCGGCGGTTTTTGTTTCTTTCAATCTCGTTCATTTAAGGAGAGTTCGCTATGGGTGACGTGACCGAAATCCGCGACGAAGCCGAAGAAAGTTTTACCGGTGGGGAAGGCGCCCCCGAGCTCCCCGAACAGGGCGGGAGCTTTACTCCAACCATCCTGCCGGGTACGCATCTCTTCCGCCTTCCGGCCAACATCGATCAGGCGTGGGAGGCCAAGGACTACGAGAAGAAAAACGCCGACGGCACCGTGATCATGGCCGGCGACAAGCCAGCGGTGGAACAGCACCTCTTGCTGAAGTTCAACGAGGACGCGCCGTTGATCGTGGTCAGCGACGACGAATACAACGGCCTGCCGGCACACGCGACCATCACGACGATCGCACGACCGCGCGGCAAAAAAAGCGATCCCAACCGCCCGCACGTCCACGACCTGACCTACTTCGTCCGGGACTCGCTGAACGACAAAACCCCGGTGACCAAGAAAAAGGAATGGATTCCGTTGGTCAACAAGTACGCCGGGTACCTGGTGCGGGTCGAGCATGGGCTGTCCGCGCAGTGCTCCAGTGACCGCGTCCGCTACATTGACGACGGCACCGGCAAGGCCATTGAGGATCCGGACGGGACCAAGGGCTGCGATCACGCCGCAGGCGAAAAGTCGGTCGACGGGTCGCGCCTGTACACCAACGACTTCAAGGTGAAGTACTGGCAGTCGGCGGCGTCCGGCAACAACTACAACACCCGCGAGGAAGCCATCGAACAAGGAGAACCGGCCGACCAGCTGAAACAGCTCACCGGCTTTTCCGACCGCGCCGTCTGCAAGAATTGCGGAGCGATGCTCCGGGGATTCTTCCGGATCGAACGGTTCCTCAAACCGCTGGCCAGTACTCAAACGGTCCAGCAGGGGACAGTAGGCTAGATCCTTGACACCTTGGGGGAGAGGTAAGGTATCCTCTCCCTCAGGGTGAGGGGATCATCCCCTCCCGAGGAGAGAGTGATTTATGCCGCGCGCAACACAGAGCCCCGCCGCCGGAATTCTGAAGTACTTCCGGACGGCCCCGATGGAGAACGCCGAACTGGTCCTGGATCTGTCCAAGGCCGCTGTAAAGGAACGTCAGGAACGCGCCGAGGGGATTCGTGAGGCCCAGGTCAAGGCCGCGAAGAAGAAGACGAAGCTGGGGACCGCGAATATCCCGGCCGGCGTTTTGAGTCCGGCGACCCCCGCGAAGAAGTCGCACAAGGCCAAGGCCAAAGGGACGAAGGGCAAGCCGGGACCGAAGCCCGGGAGCCACCGCAAGCAGGGGAATGGCACCGACGTCGGCGAGCCGGCCACCGTGAACGACTCGAGCCTGCCGCCGCAGGGCGATCAGACCGGGCTCGACCTCGAGTAATAAGATTTGGGGATGGGTCGTAGCAGTAGGTAACGCCGGGATAAGTGATGCTGCCGTACAAAGACCCCGGGACCACCGCATCCCCCACCGTAGAGACGTAAGGAGAGTAGATCAATGGGACGCGACGCCGACGCCAACCGCATACGCCGCCAGGACCCCGCAGGGTTTCACGCAACCGACCGATGGGGGCACCCCGTCACCATCGGCAGCGAGCTCCTCTGGGTCAACCCGGCAGGCTTCAAGATGCAGCTGGTCGACGTCCGTCCCGTGATGGATCCCCGCGCCCCAGCCGGAACCTGCGTCGTCAAGTTCTCCGGCATGTTGCAAGTCGTCTTTCAAGGTGCGCTATTTTCTGGCAAGAGCATTCGCCTGGACGATTTCACGTTCATTGGTGACCGACCGATTTTTGATGAGGCGCCTGGCGACATGCCCCAACCCCCAGCCGAGACGCCGGCAGTGGAACCAGGACAGGACCCCCCGGATAAGGGACCGGCTGATCTGCTCCAGTCGCCAACCGAACCGGCCGGCCCTGCCCTGATTCAACCACCGGACCAAGCTAGGGCACCTTTACTTAGCGCCGATGGCAAGCCACTTATTCACTTAGTTTGAGACGAGTAGGAGACCGTACCATGGCACGTCGTGAGGCTGAACATCAGGACGATCGATTCGACCAGAGGAAACACCGCGGAGCTCCGGGAGGCGGAGCCCCGGACGGCCGGCAACGATCCGACCAGGACACCGGTGGGAACGACGTGGGAGAGCCGTCCGTCGGCCAGATCAAAACCCTGGTCGCCGACAAAGGATTCGGGTTCATCCGGGAAGAGGGCACCGGCGCCGATATCTTCTTCCACCGGTCCGAGACCGATGGGCTATTCGACACCCTGAAGGAAGGCCAGCGGGTGACCTTCCAGCCCCAGACGAGCCCCAAGGGTCCGCGCGCCGCACGGGTCAAAGCGGTCAGCTAATGACCTGGGTACCGGCCTAGCAGCTCCACGATCACGACCAGCAGGAGCGCGACGGCCACGGGAACAGGGGGTTGCGCGGGACGTGACAGCCAATAGACGGTCAGCCCGAGCGCGACGAGTAGCAGCAGCACAGCAATTGAAGTCAGCAACATACAGGTACCTCTACGCACAGACGGTACCACAAGCAGAGACGAGACGACACGATTATGGCCAGACCACGTCCACCCCTGCCGGAGATCGGTGAACATGGATCCCTCTACATTCCGCATGTTCCCAACACGGAAAGTGATCCTGTCGGAGAGGGTCCAGCCGTGGAGCTATCGGCTGACGCTGGAGTGCGGACATCAGATGTTCTTCTCGATCACGGG
>JBGQLF010001409.1:0-3084 GCA_041499985.1 Gemmataceae bacterium | reverse complement strand
GTGGTCTCAGGGCTCCCCGGACGCCTGCTCGCCCCGCACCACCTGTGCAGGCAGATGTTTCCCCCGCGCCGCCAGCAGCCCTGCCAGATTGGCAGCGGAGAGTCGGGGTTCGTCCAGCAACAGACCCCCCATTTCATTGAGGACCAAGGCAGACAGATCCTCTCCTGTCCATCCTTGCGTAACCAGCTGCTGGCTGATCTCCTCGAGACAGTGATCCCGTAGCTGAGTCGTTTGCCGTGAGATCGTTCCCTCGTGAACCCCCAGGATGGTTGCAACCTCGCGCTGGCTCAGGCGATAGCGAACGCGCAAGCCGAGGATCAGCAACTCCTGTTCATTCAGCTCCTGCATCCAGGTTCGTGCCGCTTGGCAGAACGCTTCGTGCCAGCGTCCATCCGCCGTGGGAGGCAGGGGCAGGGCCAGGTCGTCCTCCGGCAGCGCCTGGGTGCCGCCGCGCTGGCGCAGCAGAGAAATGTGCCAGTTTTGAAACACGCGGATAAGCCAGGGAACGAGCGGGCGCTGGCCATCGTAGCGGGCCAGGATCGGAACCGAACCCGGCGTCTCCTCGATGAGCAGATGTGTCCAGAATTCCGCCACGGCACTCTCTTGCCGCTCTTCGTCACGGGGGTAGAGGCGCACGGCCCGAGCTCGCAAGGCGTCCACAAGCAAGCAATCCGATCGGCCGGCGCGGGCCGCGAACAGGTATTCCCATGCCGGCGTCTTGCCGCGCAGGCAGGCGATGGCCACGAACCAGTCCAGCGGATAAAGGCTATCGAGATAGCTGTCCAAGGAGGCGGAAGAACCTACCTTGGTCTGATAGATGCCAAAGGTGCGTTCGAGCTGCTGCTGGAACTGCGCGCGATCCAGGTGCAGGGTAGACAGTTGCAGATGGCAGAAGTGATAAAGCAGGCGGATCCGCGGTTCGTGGTCCATTGGCGCAACTCGCGGCTAAACGCTCGGTAACGCGCGCTAACCTTGCGGGACGAACACCAGCACCTCGACGCGCGCCGCCGGCAGCCGATCCTTTTCCGCGACCGGTGGCAGACTGGTGCCGTAGCCTAACGGTACCACTTTGCGCGACGAGAACCAGCCCATCTTCTGAACCGCGTGGTGATCCTTCAAGTATGCACAGACCGCCTCGCTCTGCTGCTTGGTCAACGTTCGGGCCACACCAGGGTCGGTCGTCTTCGGATCGGCGTAAGCGACGACGACCACCTCGGATCCCTTGTGCTTCAGCCCGGCCAGCCAGGGAGCGACCTCGTCCAGTCGCCGCCGCCCCTCAGCCGTGAGCACTGCTCGCCCCGACTCGAACAGCTCCCCCTCAGCGAAGCACTGGCGATTGCGCTCGCAGTTCGGCCGGACCAGCAAGGCCTGCGGATCCTCAACGTAGCTCCGCACGACCGGCAGTCGTTTGATGGCATCGGCGTCCTGCTGGATCGATGTCAACGTGTGTTGACTCTGCTGGAGCATGGTCACCAGGGCGGCATAGACTTCCGGATCTTTGACGAGCTTACCCAGCGTGCCCTGGCCCTCGCGAACCTCCTGCAAAGTAGTGCGTACCTGGCTGAGCACCTCGGTCAGATCGGACGTCGGCCGATTGGCAAGCAGACCGTTGTCCGCAATGGGTCCAGCGGAGGCTGTACCTGGATCAATGTCCACGATTTTACCGCCGATCATACCCTCGCTGACGATTTGGGCACTGGCGTCGGCGCGCACCAGGTGGCGGAGCCGGCCGTCCAGCCGGAGCCGGACGCGCACCGCCTCGCCTGGAGCAGCGGGCGGCTCGATCGCTTCGACTTCACCGGCTTCGATGCCCTGGACACGCACGCGCGTGCCGACTTCGACGCCGCCGCTGTTGGGAAATGCCACACTGAGGTGGAAAGTATCACTCCAGAGCCATTGGCGACTGCCGACGGCGAACAATCCGACCGTGGCCAGCGCGAACACCGCCAGCACGAGGATCCCAAGCAGCACCGCCTGCAAGCGGGAGAGGGCATGCGACACGAGGGAATCTCCGCCAAGAGACCAGGTTCGGCGATCGGGCGGCTCCCGATCATCCTCTCATCAATTATAGCCGCAGAGGAAGCGCGGTGCGCTCGGCAGGTGTGTTTTGCACCCCATTCCGGCATGGTTCCCACGTGGGTGGCACGCCCTGAGTCTTCGAAGGGCGTGGGGCTGCGGGAGACACGCCCTTCGAAGACTCAGGGCGTGCCACCCTGAACCAGTTCATTCCGGGGGAGCTCCGGGGTTTGTGCCGTTTAATTCGTTGAGAATGCGGCGATGGTAGGCAGCTTGTTGGGAGGCGCCGGCCTTTTCGTAGAACTCCAGGAGCGACTGGTGCGTCGGCCGATGCTTGGGGTTCTCGGCGAGGGCCGTCCCAAACCAGTGGAGGGCATCCTCCTGCTTACCAACACGCAGGAGGATGCAGCCAAGTTCATGGCGCAAGTCCGGGTCGTGCGGGCTCTTCTCCCGGATCATGTCGCCGAGCTGGTCGGCCCGTTTGAAATCCGCGCTGAGTTGGTCGGCCTTCTCTCGGTAGCTCCGCGCCTCATCCTGCTGGCCGAGTAGCCGGAGACACTCGGAGAGCCGCATCAGGATCGGCAAATCCGGTGGGGCCAGGACGACGGCCCGGCGCAGGTAGGGCTCGGCTTCCGCGGGCCGACCCAGCTGAACGGACAGCCAGCCGCGCTCGCCCAGCGCTTTCCAGTCGTTGGGGTACTGGGCGAGCAGGCGCTCGAGCAGTGGAAGGGCCTCCGCCAACTTGCCGCCCCCGATCTGACAGCGGGCCAGGCCGAAGAGGACGGAAGGATTCTCCGGCTGCCGCGCGTAGAGCTGCTCGAAATGTTCCTGAGCTTCCCCAATCCGCCCAAGGGCCACCTGGATTTCGGCCAGCGCCAAGCGCACGGCGTCCGCATCAGGCCGAAGGGCCAGGCTCTTCTGGTAGTACTCGACGGCTTCGGGGTACATGTTGAGGTTCCGCGCCGTCCACCCCCGGCGAACCAGAGCATGGAAGTGGTCCGGCTGACGCCGGAGCAGGTCGTCCAGGCAGCGCTGGGCCTCTGCAACGCGGTAATTCAGGATGAGGGC
>JBGQLF010001408.1:0-3085 GCA_041499985.1 Gemmataceae bacterium | reverse complement strand
CCCAGAGTTTTCCCGTTTTGCGTTCAGTTTGGCCCGGATGTTGCAGCGCTGCTGGCAAGCGGTATTGTATGCCCAACGTGCCCCGAGGACGGCAAGGACCTCCGTGGGGCATACCCGCGCAGTAGGATTGGTGCCTTCATGTCATTGGAATCATCCGTTCAGGACGTTCGCCGTACCCATCGTGTCGGCAAGTATGAGGTGTTGGCGCATATCGCCACCGGCGGCATGGCGGCCGTCTACAAGGCGCGGGATCACGACCTGAACCGTGTGGTGGCCCTAAAGGTCCTGTCGCACGAATTGGCAGCGCAACCGATCCGCCTGGAGCGTTTTCGCCGCGAGGCCCGGCATGCCGCCAAGTTGCGCCATGAGAACATCGTCAGCATCTACGAGTTTGGTGAAGCGGATGGCCTGTATTTCCTGGCTTTGGAATTCGTCGAGGGCCAGGACCTGTTCGATCACATCTCGCAGCAGGGCCAGCTCGATCCCGAGGAAGCACGCCAGATCCTCATCCAGGCTGTTCAGGCGCTGAGCCATGCCAACGCCGAGGGGATCATTCATCGCGACATCAAGCCGTCCAACTTCCTGCTGACGCACAAAGAGGGTCAGCTCCAGGTCAAGCTGACCGATTTCGGCCTGTCCCGGCAACAGGATGACGCCGAATTCCGTGTTACAGGCGACGGTTTGACCGTGGGCACCATTGATTACATGGCGCCCGAGCAGGCACGTGATAGCCGGCTGGCCGACGTTCGTAGTGATATATATTCACTAGGCTGTACGTGGTTCCACATGCTTGCCGGCCGGGCACCCTTTGCGGAAGGGACGTTGACGGAACGGATCTACAAACATGGTGAGGCTGAGGCACCCGAGATTCGCACCTTCAACCGCAAGGTGAATGCACGGACCGCGGCCATGCTCCGGCGCATGCTGGCCAAGAAGCCCGAGCAGCGTTACCAGACACCTGCCGAACTGCTGGATGATCTGATTTCCCTGGACCTGGAAAGGACCTCAGGAGCCAGCGCAATCGTCCCGGAAGCCACCAGTGAACGACTGGCCGCGTCGAGCCTCGCCGGCCGCCGACAGGGTCCGCCGCCCTCGCCTACCGAACTGGTCGCAGCGGAAGAAAGGGCTGCTTCCTTGTTAGGAGTGAGCGCCGACCAACGCCGGGCCGCCTCCGGACAGTACGAGCGCGGCAAGGAAGTACTGGCCACCGGCAACTACGAGTACGGAATTCAGCTGCTGCTCAGCGCGTGCAAGCTCGATCCGGTCAATGTGCGCTACCGTCGTGCCTTACGCCGGATTGGCAAGGCGAGGGAAAAGCAGAGCCCGTATAGTCGTTGGCTCATGTGGCTAACCACGTTGACCGACAAGACCCGACTCAAGGCAGTCAAGCGCGCCGGTGACCCGCGCCGCGTGCTGGAATACGGCGAGCAGATCCTCGTCCGCAACCCGAGCGATTTCGGCACGCAGATGGACATGGCCGAGGCGGCCACGACGCTCGGACTGCACGATTTGGCGGTCTGGCTCCTGGAGCACGCCCGATCCGCAAATCCGCGTCACCTGGCGCTCAACCGGACCCTGGCCCGGCTGTATGAGAAGCAAGGCAAGTTGAGCCAGGCGATTACTGTCTGGGAGATGATGCGCAAGCTCGACCCCACGGATCTGGAAGCAGCGCGGAAGGTTAAGAACCTGGCCGCAGCCGAGACCATTGCCCGCGGCAACTACGAGGGATAAGGGGCGCGCGAGAAGGAGTCGCGGTCGGCTTCCTTTGCTCGCCCCCCGTCCCTCGCCCCACGAAGCTTACGTCGCCTGGCCCGGACGATCCTGAGAGCGCGGCTCCATCGGTCCGCCCTCGGCCTTCCAGGCATCCAGGCCGCCGCGCAACGCATACACACTCGTGAATCCCTTCTCCTGAAGCTGGTGCGCCACACGGGCGCTCGTCGCTTCGTCTGGTCAGGTACAGTAGGCCACGGTGAGCCGATCGCGCCCCCAACTTGGATTCGGCTGAATCGGCCTCGCTGGGTCTACGCGGATTACCCCTTTGATTTTCTCGGCGCTGGAGTCTCAAGCCGCCTTGCTGCGGACATCCAAGAGCGTCAGAGCCTAGCCGGACTCCAGGCGCTCTTTGACCTCGGCCGCGTCGATTTTCTGTTCCTGGACGACTGGTGCACTGACGTGATGCATGGCTGTGCTCCTTGTCCTGTCTAGAGAATTTCCCCAACAAGTACTCGATGCAGATACCATGCCAACCCTCAGCGGACAAAAACTGTCTTCCCGTGGCGGGGAGGACCGCCCGCCGTATCATCGAGGCCGATGGCACCCTGGTGGGGACGACCGGGGAGTGCAAGCAGGGCATGGACCTCTCCTACAACGGCGTCTGGGGCTACCACCCGCTGCTGGTGTCGTTGGCCAACACCCAGGAGCCGCTCTTTATCCTCAACCGCCCGGCCAGCCGCCCCAGCTACGAGGGGGCGGCCGAGTACTTCGACCGCGCCGCCGCCTTGTGCCGGCAGGCTGGCTTCCGGCACATCTCCTTCCGGGGCGACACCGATTTCACCCAGGCCGCTCACCTGGACCGCTGGGACGCCGACGGGGTGCACTTCGTCTTCGGGTTCGACGCCCAGCCGAACCTGGTGGACCTCGCCGCGCAGCTGCCCGAACGCGTCTGGCAGGAGCTGCCACGGCCGGCCCGCCATGTCGTGGCGACGGCGTCGCGTCAGCGTCCGGCCAACATCAAGCAGGAGGTGGTGGTTCGCAAGGGCTACACGGACATCCGCTTGGTGAGTGAACAGGTGGCGGAGTTCAACTACCGGCCCGGAGCGTGCCACCAGGACTACCGGGTGGTGGTGCTGCGCAAGCAGTTGGTCTTCGAGAAGAAGGGCCAGCAGGTCGGCGCGGAGGTGCGCTACTTCTTCTACCTCACCAACCAGTGGACCTGGGAGCCGGCCGAGGTGGTGTACTTCGCCAACGATCGCTGCAACCAGGAGAACTTGATCGAGCAGCTCAAGAACGGGGTGCGGGCGTTGCGGGCGCCCTCGAACACGCTGGAGTCCAACGGGGCCTACCTGGTCATCGCGGCCCTGGCCTG
>JBGQLF010001407.1:0-3086 GCA_041499985.1 Gemmataceae bacterium | reverse complement strand
GGAAATTCGTGACGAGACTGCGCTTGCGGAACGGGACTTAGAGAAGATCATTCAAGAAGCGCTCAGCCGGGTTTTTTTGAAGCTTGACCGGGTGGCGCTTGGCCTTTCGCTGGGGACGGGGGCCGGCATGCTCCTGTTTCTGGCAACCCTTGCTCTGGTCTTCAAGGGGGGCGAGGTCGTCGGTCCGAATTTGCAACTCCTCAGCAATTACTTCCCTGGGTACAGGGTCACGACATTAGGGAGCGTGCTGGGACTAGGCTATGGATTTGTCGCCGGCTTCGTCGTCGGATGGGGCGGTGCGCTTCTCAGGAACGCGGCCGTGTTCTTTTCCATGAAGATCATCCATCGGCGTGCGGACTTTTATCGCCTGCGGAGGCTGCTTGAGTATCTCTAGGAGACCGAGGACATGGCAGAAGTAGAAAAAGTCGTTGAGGAGCTTGTCCTCACCCGCCTCCTGCGCCTGAACGCGACGATCCAAGGCGTGGTCACCGGGCTTGTCGCAGGATTGGGTGTCTTCCTCGCCACCAACTGGCTCGTCCTCGAAGGAGGAGAGGTCGTGGGGCCACATCTGTCGCTCCTCAGTCAGTTTTTCATCGGGTACCGGGTGACGTTCGTGGGGAGCCTCTTCGGGTTCACGTATGGCTTTATTTTCGGGTTCCTCACAGGGTACCTCGTTGCCAGAATGTACAATTGGCTCGCGGACCTGAGGGAAGGAAAACATCAGGGGTCAGGGTGAAGGATCGGCGATGGGGGGAGAGTTCCACCCCTGCCATCTATTCAGGAAACATGGAACAACCGGCTGGCGTTGTCCGGGGCCATTGACTGGGATCAACGACTGCGATCAACGCGAGACAATCCTGGGCATAGAGTATTTCTGTAGCGAAGCATTTTCATCGGGCGAGGGCGATGCGGAAATGATTGCCTTGGCTGGGCGGTAGCCTGTCGCCCGAGGTCGGGCCACCACCATCGGCCGAACCGGGCTGCACCGTGGCCCCAATCAGGAGGGCTCGATGTTCACGGTGATGCCGGCTATCAGGCACTGTTGGGGACACTCGATGGGGAAAGGTGATGAGGTCCAATGAGGACACATCGAAGCTCATCGGTAAAGCTGGGTGTGATCGGATGTGGACGTGCCACGGAGACCCTGCATCTGCCGGCCCTGGAGCATCTACCGGATGCTGAAGTTGTCGCGGTGGCGGACATCGATCCGGGTCGCCTACAACGAGTGGCGGACCGTTTTCGCATCCAGCATCGCCATACCCACTTTCTCTCTCTTCTGGATGACCCTGCCGTAGAAGTCGTCGCGGTCTGTGTACCACCGCAGTTCCATGTGGAGGTGGCGCTGGCTGCCCTGGACGCCGGGAAACATCTGCTCATTGAGAAACCTCTGGCTCTGTGCCTGGATGACGCCGATCGACTGATCAAGCGAGCCACGCAGTCCACCACTAAAGTTACCGTTGGCTTCAACCTTCGCTGGCACCGTCTGCTGCGCGAAGCACGGGAAATCATTCAGCGAGGGACCCTGGGACCGATCGAATTGGTTCGCACTGTTTTGACCAGCGGAATCCGCCATCGCCAGAGCATTCCAGAATGGAGAAATCGGCGCCTATCGGGAGGGGGAGTGCTGTTTGAACTTGGAGTGCATCACTTCGACCTGTGGCGCTTTTTGCTCCAGAGTGAAGTGGAAGAAATCTTCGCCACCGCTCGGTCCGGGCAGTCCGACGACGAGTCAGCTAATGTGACGGCGCGCATGGCCAACGGCGTGCTCGTCACCTCGATGTTCTCAGAACGGACGAGCGACAACGGCGAGGTAGAAATTTATGGACAGGCCGGGCGTTTGCACGTTTCTTGTTACCGCTTCGATGGCCTCGAATACTTTTCGCCTTCAAACCTCCCAGGTGACGTTCGGACCAGACTGCGAAAGATTGTTCATACCCTGAAAGAGTTGCCGCAAGGGGTGCTGAGGATGCGTCAAGGGGGGGACTTTATCGCGTCCTATAGAGCTGAGTGGCGACATTTCATTGACTGCATCCAACAAGGTATCCCTCCGGAATGCACGTTGGAGGATGGACGGCGCGCATTGGAAGTTGCACTGGCTGCCGTAGAGTCGGCTTCTCTGGGACAACCCGTCAAGGTCGCTGCTCCAACTTGGTTCCCGCATCATGACTGAGGTCTTATGAGCGATCGTCATTCTCCGGACATGTCGGTAATCATCGCCACACCCGATTACTACGAGACCATTCGCAAAACAATCAAGCATCTCCGGGCCCAGACGGTTCGAGGTCAGCTGGAAATCGTGATTGTGGTCCCCTCGGCGGACACGCTCAGCCTTGATGAATCAGAGCTAAAAGACTTTCATCAGTTTCGTGTGGTCGAAGTCGGCGCCATCACGTCTATAGCCTGGGCCAATGCCGCCGGGGTTCGTCAGGCCACCGCGCCGGTCGTGGTACTCGCCGAAGATCATGCGTTTCCCGCTCCCGGCTGGGCCGAAGCCTTGATTGCCGCGCACCGCCAACCCTGGGCCGCAGTCGGCCCGGCCGTACGTAACGCTAATCCCAAGAGTTTAGTCAGTTGGGCTGACCTTCTAATCGCGTACGTGCCATGGCTGGTGCCGGCTGAAGCCGGAGTCATCGACCATTTGCCAGGGCACAACAGCAGCTACAAGCGCGCGATTCTCCTGGACTACGGCCCTGACCTCGAGGCGATGATGCAAGCCGAAAGCGTCCTGCACTGGGATTTGCGGGCAAAGGGATACCTGCTTTATCTAGAGCCGGCAGCAACAATCGCCCACATGAACTTTGAGCGCCTGTCGTCTTGGATCCCCGCGCAATTTTACAGTGGACGCGTGTTTGCGGCGGCTCGCGCACGGCACTGGTCACTGCTTCAGCGCTTTCTCTATGCAGGCAGTGCGCCGCTCATTCCAGTTGTTCGCTTCCTGCGCATTTGGGGCCAGTTACACCGTTCCAGCCAACAACGGAGTCTCCCGCTGGGAGTCCTGCCGATACTGCTGCTCGGTCTCATCGTTAGCGCGGCTGGTGAAATGATGGGCTATGCCTTTGGCGCAGGCGATGCCAAGCAGAAGTTAT
>JBGQLF010001406.1:0-3089 GCA_041499985.1 Gemmataceae bacterium | reverse complement strand
GGGGTACAAGGCGGCCTTTGCAAAACTCGCGCGCCCCTTCCGCTCCCTGCTGCTCCACGCCCTTGCTCCCGCTGCTTGAGTCACCGAAATGGTCAGAAGTCGAAGTGAGTGACTGGGCAAGAAATCGTTTTCCCGGCGGTACCTCAGGTCCAGAGAGTACCGCCTACGCGCAGACACCTTGGTGATTTCCTCCGCATGCCTCCCGGTCTCCTTGTCTCTCCTTACATCCTGTCACGCCAGCACCTTTCGCTATAATAGCGGCTGCGAGGGAGCGTTCGTGAGCCGAGAGGCGAGCGCTGCGGGGTCAGGAGGCGAGCATGCAAGTTCCATCTTCAGTTCTCAGTGGCGGCGGTCTGACGGGAAACTCCCGGCCGCCCCGGGTGCTGATTGCGGATGATAACCCGCAGGGTGTGGAGCTGCTGGAAGCGTATCTCGGCGACAGCGAGTACGAGATCGAGACCGCAGCGGATGGCGAAGAAACGCTGCGCAAAGTGCAGCAATGGCAGCCCGACCTGATCTTGCTCGATATCATGATGCCCAAGATCAGCGGTTTCGAAGTGTGCAAACGTCTCCGCGCCGCGCCCGCTACCCGGGATATTGCGGTGCTCATGATCACCGCTCTGGATCAACCCAGCGACATCGAACGCGCCGGGGAGGCCGGCACCGACGATTTTCTGACCAAGCCGATCAACAAGACGGAACTGCTCCTGCGGGTACGCTCCGTCCTCAAGAGTCGGCTGCACAAACGCGATCTCGATCGCCTCCTGGCCTATATCGAAGCCGTGGAACGCGGCGAGAAATGAGCCGTGCTTCCGCGGCCGTGAAGTCCTTCCATGAATAGCGCACGTATCGTGCTCCAACCGCGCCGGGCCCGTCCCTTCTATGGCCATCATCCCTGGGTGTATGCCGGAGCCATCGCGGCCGTCGAAGGCGATCCTGCCGACGGCGCCGTTGTCGATCTCCACTCGCACGCCGGCGATTTTGTGGCGCGGGGGCTCTATAACAGCCGCAGCAAGATTCGCGTTCGCCTCTACACCTGGTCGCCTGATGTGCCCCTGGACCGCGTCTTTTTCCGCCACAGCCTTGAAACTGCCCTGCGCCTGCGCGGGCCGATCCTGGGTCTGAATGGTCCTGGTCGTGCCTGCCGCCTGGTCTTCAGCGAAAGCGATGGCCTATCCGGTTGCACCGTGGATCGCTACGACCGCTGGCTCGTCGTTCAATTCACCGGGCTGGGTCTGGCCGAGCGGCGTGAACTCGTGACGGAACTTTTGATCGAGCTGATTCAACCGGAGGGGATCTACCTGCGCACCGAGCGCGGCATCGGCCGCCTGGAGGGCCTTGTTCTGCAAGACGGCATCCTCTGGGGGCAAGTCCCGACGGAACCGGTGATCATCGAGGAAGACGGGTTGCGCTTCCTGGTCCATTTGGCCGAAGGACAAAAGACAGGCTTTTACCTGGATCAGCGCGACAATCGGCACGCCGTGGCCCAGCTGGCGAAGGGCCGGCGCGTGCTCGATGCGTTTTGCTACACCGGCGGCTTTGGCCTGCATGCCGCCCGCGCCGGCGCCCGCAGCGTGCTGGGAGTGGATGTCTCGGAATCCGCCCTGGCTTTGGCGCAGGAAAACACTCGGCTCAATGGTCTGGACAACCTCGCCTTCGTCCGCGCGGATGTGTTCGCTCAGCTCCGCGCCCTGGAAGCGGCGGGCGAGCGCTTCGGCCTGGTTGTGCTCGATCCTCCCAAGTTTGCCCGCGCACGCCATGCCGTCGAGGAGGCCTTGCGGGGGTATGGCCGGCTACAGAAGCTGGCGCTGCGTTTGCTCGAGCCCGATGGCATCCTGGTCACTTGCTGTTGCTCGGGACTGATCACTGGCGATATGCTACACGACCTCTTGGCCCAGCTGGCGGCCGAGGAGAAGCGCGACATCCAGATACTCCAGCGCCGTGGGCAAGCGCCCGATCACCCGGTGTCGGTGTCCTGTCCGGAGACGAACTACCTCAAGTGCCTCATCAGCCGGGTTCTGTGAGAGTGTGTTTCAAGCCGTCGCACATTGGCTACGCTCTGTCTGACCCATTGTAATCGGAGGTCGTTGGTTCCATGTTGAAGTGCCGCTTAGGGATGGGGTTGTTGGCCTGCGCCCTGGTCCTGTGTGCCGCTCCGGTGCCCGCCGCGGAACCGGAGAGGTACCTGCCTGACGATACGGAGCTGGTCCTGGTCGTCAACGTCCAGCAAATTCTCGCTGCGCCTCTCGTCCAGAAATACGTTCTAGGACCGATCAAGGAGGTACTCACCAGCAATCCCGAGACGCAGCAAGTGCTGCAAGAGCTGGGGTTCGATCCGCTCAAGGATGTCACGCGCATCACCGCTGCCGTGCCGGGCCTCACCGGGGCCGACAAGGGCGTGTTGATCCTTCAGGGCCGTTTCCAGACGGCCAAGTTCCACGCCAAGGCCCTCGAGGTGGCCAAGAGCCAGGGGGATGTCCTCAAAGTTCATTCCTCCGGTAGCGACAAGATTTATGAGGTGCTGCCTCCGAGTCAGAGCCAGGCCGTGTTCGTTGGCCTGGTGGATGAGAACACTCTGGTTGCCGGGTCCTCGAAGGCGTATATCCTCGATGCCTTCGCCAAAAAGGCCGGCACGAAGGAGACGACGCTGAAGAAGGATCTGGCCGCGCTGATCGAGAAGATCGATAGCAAACAAAGCATCTGGCTGGCGGTGCCGGGCAGCACGCTCGGCAAGAGTGAGCTGACCCAGGAGGAACGCGCCAAGAAAACGCTGGAGAAGATTGCTGCGCTGACCGTGGGCCTGACGCTGGCCGACAACATTGTGGCGAACATCGCGATCACAGCCAAGACGGCCGAAGCTGCCGGCGAGTTGGCGAAGGAAATGAAGGAAGGTCTGGAGCAGGCCAAGGGACTGGTCACGGTCCTGTCCGGCAGCCAGAAGGAGTTGGCGCCCGTGGCCGACTTTTTGGGCGCGATCAAGACGAGTACCGAAGGGAATACGATTCTGCTCCAGGGGGGAGTGTCAGCCGAGACCCTGGAGAAAGCGCTCAAGAAGGGAGGCTAGGCGTCCGTTTCGTAAGTTCGCCGCC
>JBGQLF010001405.1:0-3089 GCA_041499985.1 Gemmataceae bacterium | reverse complement strand
GTCGGCGCATCCGCTCATCCATGATAGGATTAAGAGAATGGTATTTGTCTTGAACAGTAGTTAAGGTGATGCGACGATTCATCCTGACATCTTATTTGAACATCAAAATTTCGACAAGTTATTTTGGAACAGTTCCTTAGCTCGCTGTTGCTGCCGTTGTTGCCGCCCCGTGTCCGACAGCGGTCCAGTTATTCCTGGTCGTCCGGGCAGCAAGTGGCCAGGAGGTTTGGCCGCCAACGACCGTCGTACGTCCCCACGAAGAGCCGTTGCTCAACAAACAGCGAGCAGCAGAACAGGTCGAGGCCCCGCACCAGATGGCGTGCGAGCACACTATTCGCTGGCGCCGAGCGGATGCCTCTGCGCACCATGTACTACGCCTAATCGTGTCACGCCGATCCGAGTTCCGCCAGGATCTGGGCGGCCCGATTGGCGTCGGCTACGGTGTCGAAAGCGGCGTAGCCGATGAACTGATGGCTGACCACCGACATGGTCACGCCTTGGAGATTGATGCCTGCCAAGGCCCATTTCTGGGTCAGGCGGAAGGCGAGGCCCGCTTCGTTGTCCCCCTTGACGCGCAGGACCACCGGGTCAGGGGTCTCCGCCAGACCTGCGGCCCGGGCAGCACGCACTTGCGCCGGACCGGTGACCCCGGCGACGTAGAGGATGCCCGTTCCGGGCTTCTCGGGTTGGCGCCGCGTCATGATGTACTCCAGATTGGCTCCGGCCTCGGCCAGCGGCGCAAGCTTTTCCGCCATGCCGCCGGCTTGATCGATGATCTCACCCGCCCAGATGTGAATCCGCTCCAGTTTGAATCCCATGACTGCTCGTCTCCACAGGGGGCCCACCCGGCTTACCCTTGCCGCGGCCGGCAGTCCCCGCTGTCGCCTGAAGAATCCGCCCCCGCCAGCGTGGATTATACGGTGCGAGCGCGGTCCTGGGAATCGCGGTAGCGTTGGGCCCCAGAGCAAAACTGTTCCGCAAAGTGAAATTGTTGTTGCCATTTGGCGACCGGCGTTGGAGAATGAGGCAAGGTTCTCTCAGCATCTCCCTGCCGATCGCTCCTTTGTTTGCGGAGGTTGTGGGGCATGAAGCGATGGTTTTTCGCCGTGGCGGCGCTGCTGATCGTGGCCGCCGGACTGGCGCACGCCGATTATGTGAAGATTATTGTCAACTTGGGTGTCGCCAAAGATCCGGATCCCAACCAACTCGGTGTCCCCGGGATGATGCCCGGCGGGATGATGCCCGGCGGCATGATGCCCGGCGGCATGGGACCTGGTGGTATGGGAGCTGGCGGGATGATGCCCGGCGGCATGGGACCTGGTGGTGTAGGAGCGGGTGGCATGATGCCGGGCGGCATGATGCCCGGTGCGGGTCGCATGGGTGGTGGCCAGGGGTTCCGCGGTAGCGCCGGCCTGGGTGGTCAGGGATTCCGTGGTGGGATGATGCCTGGGGGAATGGGGCTCGGTGGCATGGGTCCTGGCGGGGACGCAGCCGGCGGGATGGGACCCGGTGGGATGATGGGTGGCGGGTTCCGGGGCGGTTACAGCGGCTTCATGAACGAGGATGACGATCCCGAGTTTACGCCCCTTTACGTTGTGGCTGTGGTGGAGGTTCCGGAGAAGGGCTTCCTGGTCGACCGCCAATCGGGCATCACCACGATCAAGCACAAGTGGGGTAGCAGCAAGCTCACGGACAAGCTGGGCGACGTCCAGGTGCGCCGCATTCAGCTGCCGACCGTGCAGAGTCGTTATCAAAAGGAACTCGCGAAGCTGGACAAGGAGCCCAAGCCCGAGAAGCTCGTCGAGATGGCCGAGTGGGTGTTAGCACACGGTCTGCTGGAGAAGTTCCCGGAGATCATGGACCGGCTCGCCAAGGCCGATGCCAAACATCCGGCGGTGCTCGCCTATCGCAAAGTGCAGGCGGCAATGGATCGAGCGCTGTCTGGCGACGGCGGGGCCAGCACCTGGCAGTCCAAGCTCGGCGAATACAAGATCAAGGAAAGCAAACACTATGTCCTGATCTACGATGTGCCCTCCGCGGAGAAGGCGCAGCGCTGGCTCGACCGCATGGAAGATACCTATAAGGGATTCTTCTACTGGTTTGCTCTGCATGGGCAGGCGCTTGCGGTGCCGGAGCAACGCTTCGCTGCCGTGCTCGTGGACAATCCTGAAGCCTTCGAGCACCAACACAAGCAAGTCTTCGACTCCTTGCCGATGATGGCCGACGGTTTCTACGCTCGGCGCGACAACGTTGCAGTGTTTTCCGCTCTTCGCCTGGATGACGCCTTCGAGGCCCTCAGCAAAACCGTCGCCGGCTACTGGCGCACCGCGGGCATGGACGAGCGCGCGTTCCTCCAGGGGAAGGTCACCCGAAAGCTGGACGCCCGCGACAACCTGATGGCCGAAACGCTGACCCTGGTGCATCGGGCGCTGCGCGACGAATCGGAGATCGCCACCGTCAGCTATGAATGCACCCGGCAGCTGGTCGCCGCCGCCGGCCTGTTACCTCGGTCGGTGCAAGCACCGCACTGGAACGACTTCGGCCTGGCGAGCTTTTTCGAGACCCCCAAGGGGGCCTTCTGGTCTGGCGTCGGGGCACCAAGCTGGGCCTACCTGGTGCACTACAAACAGTGGGAAAATGCCAAGAAACTCGACGAGCCAGTCAAGGCGCTCACCAGCGTGGTAACCGACCGCTACTTCCTTGACGCAGAGACCAGCAAGCACAAGCACAGTGCTGAGATCAAAGCCCGGACCATGTCCTGGGCGCTCAACTATTACCTGATGCACAAGAAGCTGGGCGGCTTGCTCCGCTACTATGAAGAGCTGTCCAAGATGCCACGCGATTTGGAGCTGGATGGCGACGTCCTGCTCAGCGCCTTTGCGCGTGCCTTCGACTTGATGGACGCAACCAAGCCCAATGAGATTGACCAAACCAAACTTTATAACATGGCCAAAGAATGGCGGCAGTTTATCCAGTACACGCCGACGGAAGTGGCGCTGGAATATCTGATGCCGCCCAAGATGCCGCAGAGGCCCGGTGCCCCGGCCACGCCAGGCAATCCCGGCGACGGCGAGAATCAGCCCGGCGGC
>JBGQLF010001404.1:0-3090 GCA_041499985.1 Gemmataceae bacterium | reverse complement strand
CGGTCGCGGAGCCCTTGCGCGCGGGGCAGGACCCAGCTCCCGGGAGGTTTTTACGCCCGGGGGATTTCCTCTCCATTGACCTGATCATGCACCTGGCCGAGGAATTCCGGATCCCGATTGAGGTCGACACCGATATCGAACAATTGGCGTTGGATCGGGGCTGGGTGAACGAGAAGGGCGAATTTTTGGTGCTGCCGAAAGGGATGCAAGGATTTTGATGGATGCCGTGGAAGCGAAGGGGCCAGCTCCCAAGTACGAGGTTAGCAGGCTGACGGAGGGCCAGACGGTCTCGGTGCCGGGTGCGGCCGACTATCTTCGGGTGACCCGCCGGACGATCTACAATTGGTTGAAAGCGGGACGGTTACCCATCGCCGGGCGGACTCCAGGTGGCAGTGTCCGGATCTACCGGGATGATTTGTTGAAGGTCAAGTGAGGGATGATGCTGCCTCCTGCTGGACGCCGAGGACCGCTTGACCCTGAGAACGGTGATCAGCCTCGCCAAGAAATTCCTCTACACCTTCGGCCTGTCCCGGGAAAGGCGCCGGAGGCAGCGACCCAGGCCCCCGAAAGCTCCGCGTCCCCCGCGCCCGCCGACGCCCCCACGCCGACACCGCTCGCGCGCACGCTAGGCCGGCGACGGCATCCGGCCCAAGGCGCCATGGAACCCGAACAACGGGCGGTGACCCAAGCCGAGATCGTCGCGTTCGAAACGGTGGAAGTGGAGATGGGCGGGCGAGCTCGCCTGGTCGGGATGCTGAGTGCGGCTCCCCTGACGAAGGAGCTGCGGCTGGTCACCCACTTGATCGCCGATCCGAATAACGATCACGAGAGCCTGGCGCGGATTTGTGCGCTCGGGCGCGTGGATTTGGCCACGGTGCTCAAAACGCTGCTGTCGGCGACCAAGGCGCGCGCGCAAGCGATTGCGATCAGTCGGATTGGCGAGAAGCTCCCCGACGTCGCCGCTGCAGTGATGGAAGAGGCGATCCCGGGGTGGAAATTGTGCCCGGCCTGCCTGGGGAGTGGACAGATCAGCAGGCAACCCAGCGAGGAGGACCCCAGGACCCAGCAGGAATGCACCGCGTGCAAGGGGCTGGGCCAGCAGTGGAACCAGCCCGATCATGACGTCCAGAAGACCGCCCTCAAGCTCGGAGGGTTGCTCGATACCCACAAGGGCGCGACCCTTCAGATGTTCAACCAGCAGAACGTCAATAACCCAGGGGACACCGGGACCTACGATTCGCTGATGAGCAAGTTGGACGACGTGATCTACGGGAAGGGCCGGGAGCGGATCAGGAAGAGTTTCCAGGTCGAAGAGGTCGAGGGTGAGGTAGCTGAGTGATCCGGCGGTACTGGTGTCCGACCTGTCAACGTCCAATCGAGGATCGGGACGTCCAGAAGCACCCCGCGTCCCCAGCGGTCTTCTGCCATTACATTTCTTCGCCTAAGGTGGGCTGCTTGACCTGCCCCCCGCGGCAGATTATTCACTTGGTCAAGGAGGAGAGTTCTGATGATCAAACGGTACGTTCGACCTGACCCGATGTCGGTCACGGCGTGTCAGCTCAAGCCGGATTCGCTGACGGAGCCAATTGACGGAGTGCGGGATGTTCACCCGACCGATGGCCAGCCGTGCTTTCGGTTCGACGTCCCCGATGGGGTGCCGAACAAGAACGGGGCCTGGTTGTGGATCGTGTGGCCGCGTAACGTCGGCGCCCCGATTGCCCAACATGGCCTGCTCGACACGATCACGACCGGCGGCGGCGGCTTTGAGTGCGACATTTTTCGCGCACAGAAGACGGGAGCGGTCCGCCCTTTTAGGCTTGATGGGCATTTTCCTCGTTACCTTGACGACGGAACCGAGATGCTCATCAACATGTCGACAGGGTTCCGTCTCGGCGAACGGTTTAAGAACAACATCAGCGCGGCGGACGGGTTCTGTCAGTCGCTGATCGACAACCATCTGACCTCGGCGCGGATCGCGCTGATGCAGGACACCAGCTTGTATTTGCCGGACCCGGCGCTCCAATACCGGATCCACCCAGACGACTTCGGCTCGCTCGACGCGTGGCAGCAATGGGTGGTGGAGCTGACCGACTACCTGGAGGCGTGGTCGATCATCCCGAGTTATGTGCTCTGCACGCAGACCCAGACGCTGATGCCGGACCCGGCGCGGCAGCGGGCCTATGTGGCCGCGACGATGGAGGCGCTGAAGGATCGGTACCTCCTGATGTCGTTCGTGAACGAGCACGGGGTCTACGACAATTCGGTCGATGGGTCGGTGCTGCTGATGGAGAAGCCGGCGGGGGCGAATTTCCTACTCTCTGTCGGGAGCCTCGATAGTAGCAATCGGACTCCGTTTCTGCCCTTCAAGGATCTAATTGAGGAGCATTTCAACGATTCGAATGAGTGGCAGCGCAAGAGCAAGGACGTGATGGACGATGGGAATGCGTTGGACCGTGGTGGATACGTATCAGAAACGACACGCACCGACAAAGAAGATGCCGGAGCCGGTCGTGCTCGTGCACTCGCTCACTACGAGGACAACGCGAATGTCGCCACGTCGATGACAATGGCTGCGTTGATCCATACCCCCAAAGGAAAGAATGCCGATCCCTTCGGTTTCTCACTCCCTCATATCGCCGCACACAATGCCGGCGTGAATGCGGGAGGACTGGCCTACCGACGTGGCCGCTACAGTCGAACCGATCCGTCACCAGCCGGTTTGGTAAGACAGTACAACATGACGGTTGACGGACTTGGTACGCATCAGATTCCTGTTCGAATGTAATCATGCTGACCATCGTACTTCCGCTCGTGTGGAACGTTGTGCTGTTCTCGGCAATCTTTTGGTCGCATCCACGACCGGATTTCAAACGTTTCGACATGAGTAAATGCTATTCAGATATTCGCATCCTGTACGATGGCGAGCCGGAGTACCGGCAACCACCGACACGGGCAAACTCGCGATCGCAATTGGTGTGCTGGCCGAAGGACGGTTGCTGGATAGATGCCGAAGGCAACGCGATCTGTTGGCGTACCAATCCCAAACTTCGTAACTGAAGGCACGCACCCAATCCAGGTGCGGATGTAAGG
>JBGQLF010001403.1:0-3097 GCA_041499985.1 Gemmataceae bacterium | reverse complement strand
TCCGCCACCACCAGGGCACCGAGCAAGGCGTAGATTCCCCCCAGCAACCAGACGGCGAGGATCAGCCAGGGATTGCCCAGGTAGCCCGCGACCGTGCCCGGGTTGTGCAGGATGCCGGCGGCGACCGTGCCGCCCAGGATCACCGCGATGCCGAAGCCCACACCGAGGATCCGCAGCAGCTTGCGCTGGGGCGCCGGCGGCGGCTTCAGCGTCAGAGAAGCCGATTCCATCGTGGTTCCCACAGTGCCTCCCGAACGGGGTTCGTGCGTGCGTCCATGCAGAGCACTCCCGGCAGCAGGGAGCTGGGCAGCCGGTTGTACCCCAACTTCGGCTTCCAGCCCAGAGCGTTCCGCACCACCGCCCAGTACGAACCCATTCTAGCAGCGCGGCCGGGCTGGGATAAACGGGAGCTGAGCGTGGTGACGCGATCGCGAGTTGGCTGCGTACGATTCAGGGTAGTGTCAATTTCTTCCGGGTGCTGACTGGGATCCCTCGGCCGGCGCGAAGAAGACCAGCAGCTTGAGCTCCTCCGTGATGGTGTGGAAGCGATGTGAGACCTGCGCGGGCACAAAGGCCATCGTGCCGGCCTGCACGGGACGATCCTCCGCACCAACCTGGATGAAGCCACGCCCGCCAACCACGTAGTACACTTCATCCTCCGCATGGGGCTGTTGCGGATCCACTCCGCCGGTGGGCAACACATAAAGGCCCATGCTGAGCGTGGGGACGCGGAGAAACTCGAGGTAAAGACGTTGTGCCTGTTCCCGCTGGGCAAGCAGCTGAGCAAGTTCGAACATGTCCATGAGGAGATCCCTGGCAAGATCTTGCAGTTGCGCGACCTTTTGTCGAGAAGAGCACGCCCACAAATCAAACCATTTGGCCCTGTTCTTTCTAGGACTTTTGCATCGCCGAGGCCGACGGATGCTGTCACAGCCATGGCAGCCCACCTCCCGGGAGAAGGCAGCAAGGCCAAGAGTGAGACGCAGCGACGGTCGGAAGCGAGTATAATCGGAGGACGTAATCGTTTACCGAAAGCGAGGAACCAAATGAGGGTAACGCTTGATCTGCCCCCAGAACTGGAAAAAGCTCTCCAGCAACACGCCGCCCGGTGCGGCCAGGATGTGAGCGCTTTCGTTCTCCAAGCAGTCAAGGAAAAGATTGCCAAGGCACGCACCTTCGATGAAATCTGCGCCCCTTTCGCTCGGGCGGTGGCAGCGACGGGAATGACGGACGAAGAATTCGACCGTTTCTTCGAAGAAGTCCGTGAAGAGGTCTGGAAGGAGAAGCAGGACAAAGGGTGATGAAGCCTCGTGCGGTCTTCGACTGTATGGTCTTCTTGCAAGGGGCCGGGCGGCCCGCCGGTCCGGCCCGGGCGTGCTTTCGTCTTGTCGAAGACGAACAAGTGACGCTCTGCCTCAGCGCTCCCGTGCTTGCTGAGGTACGCGAAGTGCTGGCCCGCCCCAAGACACAGCAACGGTTCCTGCTGTTGTCCCCCGAATGGGCCGAAACCTTCGTGCAGAACGTCGAGAGCAAAGCGCTGGTACTCACCGAAGTTCCTCGCGCTTTCATCTTCCAAAGGGACCCAAAGGACGAGCCCTATCTCAACCTCGCCATTGCCGCTCAGGCACACTACCTGGTCAGCCGAGACCATGACCTCCTCGACCTGATGAGCGATGCCAGTTTCCGCCAGCGATTCTCGGACCTGAGCATTTTAGACCCAGTGGCCTTTCTGCAAGCCATCGCCTCCCAAAAACAGTAGTAACCGGTCTCGGCGTAAGAGTCTGAACAGGCCCTGCTGAACCAAGGCGAAAGGCCTTTCTCGAGGCGCTTCGCTATTTCGCACTCGGTTCGATCAACCGATTGTACTTCCGCAGCACCTGCTGGAGGCGGTCGTGCGGCAAGGCCATCGCCTTGTTGTTGTCCCTTCCCGTCATGGTTTCCGCCGCGATCAAGGCATTGACGATCGCTTCCTCGGTCGCCTGCACGGTGGCCTCGAACAGGGGATCCAGGCGGGCATTGGGCAGCATCGTCAGCTGCACCGTTCCGGACGCTTTCGCCGCTTCGGGATTGGCCGTGGAAAACGCGAGGAACAGATCCCCCGAACCATTGCCGGCCGTGCTGCCGTTGCGAGCCAGTCCCAGCGCTGCTCGCCGGGCGAGGCGCTTGAGTTGGTGCGACACGAGCGGAGCATCCGTGGCCACGACGATAAGAATGGATCCCGACTCGCTTCCGCCCGGGGCGTTGTCCGTGATCTCTCGTCCGACGGGAATGCCCGCGATGCGGAGCTGATTGCGGCCGCCGTAATTGGCCTGCACCAGCACGCCCACCGTGTACTCGCCCAGTTTGCGCGAGGCGGTGCCGATGCCACCCTTAAAACCGTGACAGATCATACCGGTGCCGCCGCCGACGTTGCCCTCGGCCACGGGCCCGGACCGGGCGCCCTCGAGGGCATCAAAGACGTGCTGTGGCTTGACGTGAAAGCCGTTGACGTCGTTGAGTCGGCCGTCGAAAGTTTCCGCGACCACGGGCATCGACCAGGGCTGGACGAGCTGGCCCTGCTTCACCTGGTAGGCGATGACCGCATCGCGCACGGTGCCCACGCTGTGCGTATTAGTGAGCATAATCGGCCCTTCCAGGAAGCCCGACTCGTCGATCCAGGCAGTCCCGGTCATCTCGCCGTTGCCGTTAAGCGCAAACCAACCGGCGAACACCGGATCGTGCGAGCGCCGGCCACGTGGCCGGATGGCGGTGACGCCGGTGCGCACCGGGCCGGCGCCGACTTGGAGCGCGCCCTCGCCAGCGATAAGCGTTGTATGGCCAACCTCCACACCTTGGACATCGGTGATGGCATTGAGCGGTCCCGGAGTGCCGTCAAACGGAACCCCCAAATCGCGTGCTCGCGGTTTTCCTTGGGCGGTTGCAGCGGAAGTAGACAACAAGAACACGACAAGAGCCCCAAGTCGAATGGAAATGTTCATCAATTCTCTCCCAAATCGTTTAGCCGCGAGCTTCGGGCGAGCTTCGCGCTCGCCCGAGCTCGCGGCTAAGAGGCTGTATCAGAATGTGGCGGCAAGTTTGCAACTTGCCAAGTCGAACC
>JBGQLF010001402.1:0-3098 GCA_041499985.1 Gemmataceae bacterium | reverse complement strand
CGTCGAATTCCTGCATGGTGCTGTACCACCCGTGCGTGCGGGCCGGCCACCAACCGCCTGCGTCATAGAAGGGCGAGCGGGTCAGCAGCTCGGGACCCGTCTTCCAGCCGCTCCAGCCGTCGGTGCTCTGGAAAGTCCGCAGCTTGCCGTCATTGCCTTTGTAGCCGGGATTTCGCTCGTGCCACTCCTTCACCGCGGCTACGATCTCCTCGACGCTGGCAAGTTTGCCATCGGAGCGGGGAAAATAATTGATGAGCGAGGCGTCGAGCATATGCCAGGCGCCATCCCAGTAGACCTCGGGCACACTGTGGGCATTGATTCCCCAACCGCGAGCCTTGAGACCGGCCAGGCGCGCCAGCGCTTCGACGTCGCAGGAGGTTACACTACAAAACGAGTAGCCGTAAACATTGAAGACCTTGATCGGATCCTGGACGACGTCCTCATGCTGCAAATACTCGCGCGGCGGGTTGTCCTGGTGCTGGAACATCACCGTGGTCCGCCACGCCGCCAGGGCCTTCTCCTGGTCGGTCATCCCTTCCTTGAGGAACGACCTTTTCCACGCCTCCAGGCTGGAAACGTCGGGGACCTTGTCTGAAGTCACCTGGACATGACAGACCACGCCGGCCGGCCCGCTGGCAGGCGGGAGGCTTTCCCCTGGAGGTGCGGCCGACGCCGTCAGCGTGCTCAGAAAGAGTAGGGGCAGGAGCGAGCAGGACATGGGTAGTTCTCCACACGGGCGGTCGCCGCGATCAAGCGCACCGACGCGCTTGACAGTCTACAACCAAAGAATCTCAGTATTAGGGCTGACTCCTCAGTTTGTCAAGAAGCAGGTGCCCAGAGATTGAGCTCGGCACGTAATTAATCCTGGTCCCCTCCCCTCCCGCCGGATACGATGCACGGCCAGGATGTGCCGTCCCGCCACAAGGAGACTTCGCATGCGCCTGCTCTTCCCCGCTGCCATTCTGTCCTTGGCGACCCTCCCATTCGCCCAGCCGGCGTCAGCCGGTACGTACCCGCAACTGGTCGCCACGCGCTTCCCCGATCGTGGCAAGCTCCCCGCCGACTCTGCTCAGCCGGCCGGCGCCTTCGACTTCGTGGACAAGGCCAAGCTGCCCGCCGGGGCTAAGGTGCTGTCCGCTGCTCGGGCCGCCAGTGGCCGGGTCTGGGTGGTCACCGATCAGGGTGCATTCTCCTCCAGCGCAGCTGGTTACGTCCCGCTGGACAACAGGCCGCAACGCCTCGAGCCCGGCCAGCCGCCGATCCGGGCCGGCATCCGCGTGGTCGCGGTCGCCGCCGATCGCCAAGGACACATCTGGGCGGCGACCGATGCCGGGCTGGTCGTGACCGACGGCAACCAATGGTGGCAGACCTTGGGCCGGCAGGACGGAGTCCCTTACGAAGCGATGACCTGCCTGCACCTGGCGCCTAACGGCGACGTCTGGGGCGGCACGGCACAAGGAGCCTGGCGGCTGCGCGACGGCCAATTCCGCTACTTCTGGGGGCAGCGTTGGCTGCCGGGCAACGACGTCCGCGCCATCTGGACGGATCACCAGGGTCGTGCCTGGCTGGACACCGATGGCGGCGTCGCCTGCATCGAGGAAAAGCCGTTGACGCTGGCCCAGAAGGCGGCCCACTTCGACCGGGCCACGCAGGAGCGTCACAACCGCCGCGGTTTCATCAGCGCCATCCTGCTACAAACACCCGGCAACCCCACGCGAGGCTATCGTTACGAGATCAGCGACAACGACGGTCTGTGGAACGCCATCTACCTCGGCGCCATGGCCTTCCGCTACGGGGCCACCGGAGACCCTGCCGCGCGTAAGCAGGCCCGGCAGGTATTGGACGCCCTGCTTGAGCTCGAGCGCCTGACTGGAATTTCCGGCTACCCCGCCCGGGCAGTCGCGACGGATTCAGAACTCAAGAACGGGATTGTTGGCGTGAACCTGGAGGAGCGCGTCCGCGTGCCCGGCGAGACGGACAAGATCTGGTTCCGTTCACCGGTCGATCCCACGGTGTGGTGCAAGGGCGACACGAGCAGCGACGAGATGGACGGACACTACTTCGCCTGGTATGTCTACCACGAGCTGGTCGCGGACGCAGCCGAGAAGCAGCAGCTTGCCCGGATCGTGCGCCGGGCGACGGACCACATTCTCCAGCACGGCTACACCCTGGTCGGCCACACCGGGCGCAAGACGCGCTGGGGCATTTGGGCGCCGGAACTGATCAACCACGAGCCGTTCTACGCCACGTTGCGGCCGCTGAATTCGTTGGAGCTCCTGGCCTACCTGAAGATCGCCGAGCACATCACCGGCGAGCCAAAGTATGCTCGCGCCTACGACGAGCTGATTCAAAAGCACCACTACCTGCTCAACACGCTGCTGATCCGCCGCGGTCGGTCCGGCCAGTGGGCGGGGATCAACCACTCTGACGACGAGATGCTCTACCTGATGTACTACGCTCTGCTGCGGCTGGAGAAGGACCCGGATCGCCGCCGTATCTTGCTCCAGAGCATCGCCCGCACCTGGGATGGTCCTCCGGGCGAACAGAGTGTCCGCCAGGAACATAGCCCGCTGTACAACTTCATCTATGGAGTGACGACCGGCAAGCAGTGCGACGTCGCGGAGGCGGTCCAGACGCTCCAGGACTGGCCGTGGGAGCTGACCGAGTGGACCGTCCGCAACAGTCAGCGCCATGACGTCCAGGTCCAGATCCCACTCGGCCGCGCTCGCGCCCGAGCCGAGCTGGACCGCGTCCTGCCAGCTTCAGAACGTCGGCTGGCGCGATGGAACGGTAATCCCTGGGCGCCGGACGGCGGCACCGAGGGGCAACGAGAGGACGATGGAGCGGCGTGGGCGCTGGCCTACTGGCTGGGTATCTATCACGGCTACCTGCCGAAGGGAGACTAGACGAGGGCTTCGCGCGTGAGGATTTTACTAGCCCGAAGCGCCACCAAGGGATGAGTCCCGCACTGCCGCTTCGGCTTCGCGCCGTCTCGCCACGAAAGTATATGCCGCAGGTGAATCTACAGCTGTTCCCAGTACTCCTGTGAGCCAACCATGACCGCGATCACCTGGTCGTCGGGCGTTCCCTGTTCCATG
>JBGQLF010001401.1:0-3103 GCA_041499985.1 Gemmataceae bacterium | reverse complement strand
AGATGGCCGTAGCAATTGCCTGTTGCCTTCCGCTATCCCGACGATGACATCGAATCTCGTGTTCTTCGGATAACGCCCACTATGTGCAATTTCCCCAATCAAACCACCCCCATCACCAAGCGCTTCACAAGAGCGCCAAGTTGGTGCCGATCACTACCGGCCCAATGAGCCCAGGTCCGAGCGGGCACCCCCTCGCACCAATACCAGAGATCCTGGCAGTTTGTTCACGGTAATCGGGTGCGTCACGAAGCATAAACGTGGAATGAGGGAAAGGACCTAGAGAAAGGAGGAAGACCTAGTCCGTACCTCGGTGGTCTGTACAGGCAGACGACCAGCCCTTGGGGCGTAGCTGCCGGCGGATGCAAACCGGCGGTGAAACAGCTGCCCCTGAAAGGTACCGGTGCGGGAATCGCAGGTTCCCACCAAGCCGGGCTTGGCTAAGAGGTCACACGGCGAGTCCAACCGAAGCGGTAATCGTCCTACGGCAAACGTGAGCCCGTTCTCCCAAGAGGCTGTGTCTCGCATCCTGCGTAGGAGGGAAGTGGCGAACCCTCCAGGTGGGGGGACGCGAACGAGTCGGACGGTTTGCGCCGATTTACCTCCGACTGGCGCAGTGGTCTTGTGGTTCTTGACCGCTCCACGCCTTCAACAGCTCAACCTGTCTTACCCTGTTGACGTTCGGGATTCCGCGAAGAGCGGATCGGGACCCAAGGAAAGCCGCCGCCTAAATGACCTTGCAGAGTCCACGTTGGTGAACGTGAGAGGCTGCCCGGCAACAGAAGGGCCAGCAGTCGGCCCGAGACACCGGGGCAGCGTCGGAGCCGTCATAGTAGTCGGAGGCTGGGAAAGCCAGCCACATGGCGAAGGACGGCAGTCTGCCAGAAGTATCAGCGCAAAGGTAACCGACGAGACCGGCGGAATCGTAGCCATGAATGTCGGTGAAATGCAAAGATCACTGAGACGGCCGAAGACTCAGTTGGACTGGCAGAGGGAAAGCCCGGTGCCTTGAAAAAGTGCGCCGCGGGACGCGGTGCTGAATCCCTGACCCAGTCAGGAGAAACTTGGAGGAAGGTTTCTGGGCCATCTGGTTTACCTGAAGGCGAAAGCCGGAGGGGAAAAGAGCATGCCCGAAAAGCGGGGGTCACTGGAAGACGCTGAAGGTGCCGCCTCGCAAGGCCCGCGTGATAAGGCGAAAGCTGGATTGCCTGAACCCCAATCCCCAGCGGTGGAAATGCACACCCACTGCTACAGCGTCTGATGCTACGGGACACCGTGGCGGATTGCAGTGCTACCAGGGGCAACCCGTTCAACTTTCGCGGGTTGCCACCTCCAACTGGCAAGGCGATGGCCAGCGAGGCCATTGAAGGGGATGAGTGGGGCGCCTACGTCACGCTCGACACGTTCAGCACCACCGGAACGTGGGATCGCCTAACGGACGCGAGTCCCAGGGCGACGGAGTCCCCGTAGTAGTCTGCGGCCGGGAGAGCCGGCCACAGGGCGAAGGGGGACAGGTGGCCTGATCCCCAGGACGTTCAGGTACGCGTGATGCGGAACGCCGAAACGGTTTTGGGAGTCAGCCGAGAACGCGCGTTCAAGGCATAGGCCACTGGAGAGCTGCTTGAGATCGAAAGACTCACGAGCAGTTCGGAGAGGGGCCGTCGGAAAAGTACCCACCAGGGCAACTCGTCGGCGGCCTACTCTACGGCCCGCCGGGTTTGGAGGGGGGAGTCGGGAAACGTGCTGTCCAGTAACGCGCCCGGCTCCTACCCTACCATTTCGGTAAACATCAAGCAGCCGCAGCCACTGGGTGGGTCAGCTTCTCAGCCAGGTCCATTCTCCGGTCGTCGGAGATCATCCGTGTCCGCAAGTCCCGGTGGCAGCTAAAGCGTTGTACGGCGCGGACATCACCGCCGGTCCGGTCCAGCACGTCCGCGATGGCGCTGTGGCGGTGGGCGTGCCGACGTGTCCTCAGCCCGACGGCTGCACCCGGACGGCGTACCATCCGGCAGACGGCCGACCCGAACGATCGGCCGTTCCCTTCTTCATCCGGATCGTTGAAATCGAGTATTCCGATCGAACTGCGCTTGCCGTTTTCCGGAACGCGAGGTAACTGACTGCCTCAGCGCTGTCAGAACTTCTGACCGTTCCGAGAGAAGCGGGAGGTAGAGAAGCGAGAGCTACAGGGACCGCGCGACCAACAACGGAAGCCGAAACGCCTTGCCGGGCGTCGCAGCGGGAGGCTCCCGCCGCCTGATGATGGCAGCCATCTCATCCAAGCAAGAGGAGACCAGCAATGAGCGCAAAGAAGACCACCAAGGCGAAGACCCAGACAGACAAGGCCAAGACCGAAACCACACAGGCCGCGGCGGCGCTACCTGAGGCAGTCGAGTTACTGGAGGCAAGGCCGTTTGGCACCGACACGTCGGGCGCTCCGAAGAAGTCCGCGAAGACCAGGACCGCAAAGAGCAAGGCCGCGAAGCTCAGTGCCCTGGACGCTGCCACCAAGGTTCTCGGCGAGGCCGGCACGCCGATGAGTTGCAAGGAGCTGATCGAGGCAATGGCAGCCAAGGGCTACTGGACCTCGCCTGGCGGTAAGACGCCGCAGGCTACGCTCTATGCCGCCATCCTACGCGAGATAACCGTCAAAGGGACGCAGGCTCGATTCCAGAAGACCGAGCGCGGCAGGTTCGCCCTCCACGGGACAGCGTAGTCCGCCCGCGTACCCTTTTCGCCCACAAGGCCACAGGCGGGGCCTCGTCGCGTTGGGTGCCGTACTGGTCAACTCTCCGCTCGTGTCGCGGCAGACGCAACCGTAGGCGAACCGCCGGCCGTTTCCGAGGCATAGTACCGCACGGGCTTGTCCAACTTCCTGGCGAGGCGAATTTCCGCCTGCACGCTGGCGATCTCCTGCCAGCCATCCAGCATCCGGACTACCCACCTCGTCACACCGATCCAGATACTCTGGTCGAACTGTTCCCAAAATTCCCACCGCACGGGCAGGCCGTACTCCACGAGCGGGTGACTGTGAACGATTGGCGAGAAGGCAACATGACCAGTGCGGAGCATTGCAGCCACGACATGGCAGGCGGCGCGAAACCGCTGT
>JBGQLF010001400.1:0-3105 GCA_041499985.1 Gemmataceae bacterium | reverse complement strand
CTTGGGCCTCCAGCCGCCGCGCGTCGGCCAGCAGAGCCCGAGCCACCTGGCGCAACACCTGGCGGGTGCCGGGCTCTGGCCGAGCGCGCGTGAACTTACGGGCCTGGCGGAACAAGGCGAAGGCCTCCTTGGCCAGCTTGCGCGCCTGGCGAGTATCCTGGTGGTCTTCAACGATCAGGTCGAGCGTATGCTCACGCAGCGCGGGCAGAACGCGGGCCGGGTGGCCCAGGCGTACCGCCGTTTCGCCGCCGGCCAAAAGACGTTCCAGCAGGTTGTCCACGGCCAGGTTGCTCGGGGCGCACGCCAGCACCTTCTCGCCGCGCTGCACCGCCTGCCGGATCAACTCGACAACGGCAGTCGTTTTGCCCGTGCCCGGAGGACCGTGCAAAACTGCCACATCCTTGGCAACCAGAGCGAAGCCCACGGCCTCTTGTTGCGATTGGTTGAGCGCGCTGTCGAACGGCGCGAACGGCTTTTCCACTTCGAAGGTGGGGGAGACATCGCCGAGCAGGATGTCCCGCAGCTCGGCCAGCCGGTCTCGACTGGCCGTGCGCACCCGTTCCAGAGCGGCGAGTTGCCGCTGCCGGGCTAGTTCGTCGCTGGACAGGTCGAGTCGGTAGGTGGCCTCGCGGTCCGCCTCCTGCGGCGGATCGTTCAGGGCCACACGCAAGGCTTCCTTCCTGCGTTCACAGACCACGCCGCGACATCCCTCGGTCGTGGATCCGCCTTCTGGCGCGAGCAGCACAGGCGTCCCGGGTCCTAGCCGGTTCCAGGGCAGTGGCAGCGTGCGGTTGCGTTTGGCGAGTGTCAGAATGCATCGGCCGCCCAGGCCGGAATCTTCTTCGACGATCACCAGGCCGATCAGGCTCTCCCCGGTACGCTCGGCATCGGCAGGCGAGAGCCGTCCCAGTGTTTCCCGTGTTTTCATGGCCTCGGCTTCTGACTCCAGTTCCACAAGGCGTGACAAGCGCTGGAAATGGTCTTCCTCGGCCGAAGCGGAGGCACCGGCCCCCGAGGACCAGACCCGAAGGCGACGTTCTTTCAGCATGCCCCCATCCAGGGCTTTCACAAGTCGCGCTTCCCAGCCGGCCGGCACTTCAACACTCGCCATCGTCCCGCGCAGGTCGATCGTGCCAACCTGCTCACCGCGCATTCCGCCGGTCGAACAGAGGAGAGATAGCAACTCCCCTTTGGTGATTCGTGGCGGCAAGGATTCAAAGTGAAGAATTGCCATGGCTCTTACCAGAGGATCGCGCCAAGTGCGAATTGGGAAAGCTGGATGCCGCGTCGGCAGGCCAGTCGGCTGCAAGGGTCTCGGGACTCCAGCAGCATTTTACCAGTTCGGTTCCGCTTGGCCTACGATCCCTGCGGCAGCGGCATCGGCCCCGCCAGCTGCCGCTCGTGCTCCAGCTTCCGCAGGCGCTGGAACTCCCTGAGCCCGTGCACGATGGTCCGCGCCGGTTCGCTGACGACGGGCACGAAGTCGGCGTGCGCGGCCGCGAAGTGGCCGTTAATCTCGTTCATGAAATTCCGTATCAGCCGAAGGACCTTGTCTAGGTGCGGGGTCCTGACGTGGGGCAGAGGGTTGGGGTGGTAGTCCCGAAGCACCGTCCCAAGTTCTGACAACGTCTGATTTACCGCCGCCCCGGTCGCCGACTCCGCACACCGGCTGACCGCTGCCGTTTTGCCCGTCAAATCCTGCCCCGTTACCGCCAGGCTTCTCTCCCGCTTCCCTTTGGCAGTGTGCCGCTTCAGTTACGGCCCAGCCCGTGGCTTTTTCCCGGCACGTTGAAGCGCCCGCCGGTGCGGTCAAGCAGAATGACGGTTCCATCCCAGAGGGTGCCCTCCGTAATTCAGCGGAGGGACACACAAAAACTGCCATATCACATGGCCTGAAAGAAGCTGGCCATCACCTCGCCCGGCAGCCAGGCCGAGGCGTCAAAGCCTGGAGCGGCACTGAAGGCGGCCAGGCGGTAGGGGCAGCCGATACGCCTCGGGGCAGACAAGGCGGCGCTGCTGGAAGAAGCGGTCGTCGAATGGAGCGTCGTCGGGTAGGCTGGTTGGCAGGTGACGAGCTTGCAAGCGAAAGGTCGCACGCAGGAGGAACCACGCCATGGATACCGATTGCCCGAACCTGCGCATCCGCCGCGATGCCGCCGGGGAGCTGGAAGAGATGGCCGGCGAGGAGTGCGACGTGCATCTGGAGCAGATGTCCGAAACCGAGTGGTGGATGGGCGTCGAGAAGGACGGTTACTGCGAGCATGTCTGGTTCTATGAGGTCCAGGGCGGGGTGGAGTCCTTTTCCCGAGCGCGGAGGCGATTGCCGGCAATGGCAGGCTGGGCCACCACCCCCTGGACGACATCGTTTTCATCGAGTGCAACCTGCGCCTGCGCAGGGAGGGAGGAACGAATTGGTGCCTCACCATCGAGGAGGCCGGCCGCCGGAGAGACTGCCGGTTCTATCAGGTCGAAGGCGGCGTGCATTCGTTTTAGGGCCGACGACCCGGACCCCACGGACCTGCCTCCGCCCCTTTCGGGCCGGCTGCCAGTCAGCGACGAACTTCCGCCACGAGTTCATCAGCCTCAATGGGCTTCCGGATAGACTCACAACACCCGTGCGCCTGCGCCCAGTCGCGGGTGAGCACGGTGGCGGTCACTACCAGGACAGGACCCGTGCGATCTGGAATTGCCGCTTAACGAAGACAAATGGCAACTCTACGCGTTCATTTGGGAGATCGCGCATTCTTGAACGAAATACACCGTCGTTAGCGTGCGTTTCCTCCTTACGAATGTCCTGCTTGACAGGCAGGACTTGACCTGATAGGAAGTTTCCTATATTATAGGGGGTATGGAACCTTGGGCCAGTGTGGAGGATGACGACGAGCTAGAAGCGCCGGTACTGCGGCCGTTGGTCTGGATGGGCAACGCCAGGCGGAACCTCCAGGCGTTTCCGAGGGGAGCACCAAAGACCATCGGCGACGAGCTGCAACTGATCCAGTTCGGCGGGATGCCGAAGGACGCCAAGCCGTTCAAAGGGGTAGGCAGCGGCGTTTTCGAGATCGCCTTGCGGTCTGACGCCGAAGCGTCCCGCACCGTGCTGGCTGT
>JBGQLF010001399.1:0-3114 GCA_041499985.1 Gemmataceae bacterium | reverse complement strand
GCGCGCCGTGCAGGCCGGACACCACGGGCTGGAGGAGCTGCGAACGAAACGAAGGAGGTGATGGATCGAACCGGCATCTGGCGGTCGTGCCCGCATCCAGCTGGCGGCGGCTCGACCGGGATGGGTATCTCAAAACCAGCTGGGAGCGCGCAACGGTTGTTTTGATTCTGTTGGTTTGGGAGTGCGCTGGAGCACCACGCGTGTGGCCTGGGCTCAACGCACTACGGGGACAAATGAAGTGGAAAGGTAGCAATGATGAAACGATTCCTGATGGATCCTTGGTTGGCTCTTCTTGCATTGGCGCTGGTTGGAAGCGTCATGCAGGCTCAGGCCGCCCCAATCTTTAGTAACGGCACGTTACAGGATCTGATCAACCTCGGTTCGACAGGAGCCCAGGTGGGCGACAAGGTCTTCAGCAACTTCACGTACACACCTAGCGGCAACATGCCGCTCGCCTCGGCCGTGAATGTCACAAGTATCCTTAGCCCGAATATCGGCCTCATGTTCCAAGGTGGGTTCGGCGACAGCCCTGGTGGAGGCCCCTCGGACGCCTTAATTACGTACACAGTCACCGTGACTGATCCGACAAGGCGTATCACCGATGCCCACATGGATGGCAATCCCGCAGTGGTGGGGGCGACGACGACGAACCCGGGCACGGTGAGCGTCACGGAGACCTTCCTTCCGGACTCGACGAAGATGCTAAACATCTTCGATAACGAACCCGGATCCTCAACGAAGCTCTCGGACGACACGACCTTCACCACGCCGCTAAGTGTCTTGCACGTTCAGAAGGACATTCGAGCCGACGCCGGCGCGGCAGGCACAGGCGTCACTGCCACGCTATCCTTCGTGGATCAGACTTTCTCCCAGACGGCGGTTCCCGAGCCTGCCACGATCGCTCTGGTCCTAGCAGGCGTTCCCGTCGCGGGGATTCTGGCGCTGCGGCGCCGCAAGGCAAAAGCGTGAGCACGGATGAAGGATCAACGGAATTCGGGCAAGAACCCAACAAAGGTACCAGCCAATGCCTGTTGCCGAGTCTCCTTTGCTCCGTTGATCCGGGTCTGCTGCAGAATCGCGCACGGTGATTTAGATGACCAGCAACGCGCGCAGGAGTTGTTGGAACGGCTCCTGCTCTATTCAGGGCGGTCGATCCGCGTGGGCCTCACTGGTGTCCCCGGTGCCGGGAAAAGCAGCCTCATCGACATGCTGCGGTGCCGGCTACGGGTTCTTGGGGTGCAGCTGCTTGGACAGCGGCTTCGGGGACAGGCTCCGCTGGCGGAAACGAAGTTTTGACCGTCAGCACCGGACAGGTGGCCCGGCGCAGGACGGGCTCGGCGACGCTACCCAGCAGGAGCCGACTCAACCCGGTGCGTCCGTGAGTGCCGAGTACGAGGAGGTCGGCCTGGATTTCCTGCGCCACCCGCAGGATGTGCGCGGCCGGATCGCCCTCTTCCAAGAGGTACTCGACACGGACTTTGGGATCCGGCGCTTGCAGTTGATGCAGTTGGTTGGCGAGCCGCCCCTTATACCCCTCCGGGAGGGAGGCGAGGACGACTTCACCGTAGACAGCGGCCGGTGGTGACACGACGTGCAGCACGACCAGCCGGGCACCATGGTCGCGGGCCAAGGCACAGGCCAAGTGGAAGGCGTGCTGCGAGCGCTTGGAAAAATCGGTCGGATGTAAAACAGTCTGCATCGGGAGCATGCGGATGGCCCCATGTGTCGCGCCCAAGAGTGTGGTCTTCCCGTGCCAAGCCTCTGACCGGTTTCTCCTGGTGCGGCACCCTCCTTGCGGAGCAAGAACGATGCCGCTTGTAAAAAGCCGGGACCGAGAGTCCTGTTGAAGAGACCGGCTCAGGCCGGTTGGGCCAGGACCAGCTCGCGCACCAGCTCTCGGAGATCAGGAGGTTGCCGGCATTGTCTAGGACCGGACCGGTGGTCACTCGGCCAAGCTTTCCTCCGTCTGGAACAAGGCCTGAGCCGACGGTGCGGTGTTCGTTTCTTGTTCGCGCTGTCGCCGGGCTGGGGCGGTAGCGGGGCATCGCCCAGGGATGAGAGGCAACCGTCCGGCCCCGGCAGCGAACCACCAACCGTGTGCGGTTCCGGACCAGCCCGAAGGCGCAAACCGCACAGGACCCGAACGACCTGGTCATGTCAGCCTCCGCCACGACGGGCCACCTCGTCCAGGTAGGCATCCAGCTCGTTCAGATGGAAACCTTTCTTCGCCTTGATCTAAGGACGGGATGTTGTCGGTCTCCACCTGGCTAACGAACCAGAGGTGGGATACCGAGAACCTTCTCCAATAAGCCGAAGAGTTGCCGCGCGCTCGCCGGCCTGCCGCTGATGACCTTCTTGTTGTAGATCAGTTTCGGAATCGTGCCCTTGCCGGCCAACGCGTACAGCCGGCAGTTCTCCTCCAGCTGCCGGTCCAACTCCGGGTCCAACAAGGCCTGGTCCATGGAGTTGGCCCCCAGCAATTCCGCCGCCTGATTCCTGGCCGCCTCAAGAGAAGGCACTTCGACCGATTCCATGAGCCAGCGATGAAACGTCTCGAAGGCCGTTGGTTTCGCCCGCCAGACCGCTAACGCCAGGTGCGCGTATTCACACGCCTTCTGATGGCTCGCCTGCTCCACCTTGACGAACGGGTTGCACCGCGGGTTCATGGGCACCGGTAGCAGAACGATGGCGAGTTGATCGCCGTAATGCTGTCGTGCCTGTTCCAGATCGCGGTGCAGGGCACGACAATACGAGCACGTATAATCAAACAGCTTGACCAGGACATAAGGGGACTGAGGCGAACCGACGATCGGGTACTGGTAGACGTCGAGGCTCGTAGCACCCCGGAGAAGCGGGATCTCCCGATGCGGCCTCGGCGGTGTTGGGGAAACCTCCACAACCTTTCGGCTCGACTTGGGAGGGGTGGACTTCTCGATGATTCTTCCGGGTTCCGGCGCTGCTCCGATAGGAGCCACGTCTCCAATCGGCCTCGTGGGCTGGAGGGCTGGAGAAATCAAAACGGGAGCAACAGTCGATTGCTCCAGGATCTCAGGGGATTGCAGGGATGTGACTGGCCCCGATCTCTCGACGACCTCCAGGTCAGGCTCCTGCGGT
>JBGQLF010001398.1:0-3117 GCA_041499985.1 Gemmataceae bacterium | reverse complement strand
TTGCGGCAGATCATGAGCGGCTCTCCTGGTTGGGTGGCAGGGCGAGGGGTTACGACACCCTGTATCCTGGCCGGGGAGCCGTTCCTGATTCAAGCTTCTTCTGGGGTGGATAAAAGGCTCAGAGATCACGGAAAGTGCAGTCACAACACGAGACATTACGCAAACGTCCCGGGCTTGACGCTCCTGGATTGGTTGGTTCCCTGACATGACCGATGTTCTTATCTACTGGCGCGACTACCGCAAGAACGCGGAGCGGCCCACCTGGGACTGGCACACGAACGCCGGTCTGCTGGCGCGCGTACAGCCGGGCGACCGCTTGTGGTTTGTCACGTCCGGCAAGAACCTGCGCCAGGTGCCGGAACAGGCCGGTTTTCTCGTGGCGGTCTGGCGCGTGCAAGAGGTCATCGAAAACCCCGGGAACGACCCGGCGTACCAGCCAGAGAATTACCGATTCCGGGTTGTGGCCGATGCCGCCAAGCTAGTGACGTTTCACGACCCCGTGCCGGTGGATCCCATTCTGCGTCCATCGGGGCGGGACGGAGCGGCATCCATTGGCCGGTTCTTGCAGGGGCCGCGCAAGCTAAGCGAGGAGAAGGTAAGGCTGCTGAAGGCGGCTGCGGGGCCCGACCTGGCACTCAAATGGCTGACGGGGAACAAGACATGAGCACCCTCAAACCGTGGCGCCAAGTGGTGACGCCGCACGCCGACATCCGCCAGGGGAAGTTCGATTCCTCCGTCTTCGCCGCCGACTTGGGCGAGGTTCTGGCCGGTCGCGGTGCCGTCGATTACCGCGACTCGGCGACTTTCTTCGCCAAGACCTACCTGACGGATGGCCTGACCAAGCTGCTCATCGACGTGATGCAGCGGCTTGGCGGGACCGGCAAGAGCGATCCGGTCGTCCAGCTTCAGACCGCATTCGGCGGCGGCAAGACGCACACCCTGCTCACGCTCTATCACTTGCTCAAGAAGCCCAACGAGGTCAACAAGCTGTCGCAGATCAAGGATCTGGTCCATGCCGCTGGGGTGAAGCAAATCCCCGCCGCGAGCGTGGCGTGTCTGGTCGGCACAGCCATCAACCCGACCTCGAACCGCACCTTCTGGGGCGAGCTGGCCTACCAACTCGGCGGCGACAAGCTCTACCGCAAGATGGCGACGAATGATGAAATGCGTGTCGCTCCGGGCAGCACGGAGTTGGGCGCGCTGCTGCAAGAAGCCGGGCCATGCCTCATCCTGCTCGACGAGATCCTCGTCTATTTGCTCAAAGCGGGCGGCGTGAAGGTCGAAGAAAGCACGCTGCGTGGCAACACATTGACCTTTCTGCAAGAACTCACCATCGCCGTCGCCAACTGCCCCCACGCGATCATGGTGGCCACGCTAACGAGCCAGCTTTCCGAGTTCTATGGAGAGGACGGAGAGCGGGTGTACCAATCGCTGGAGAAGGTTCTCGGGCGCATGGAAAAGGTCCGTCAAACCGTGGAGGGGGCCGAGATCTACGAGGTCATCCGCCGGCGGCTTTTCGAGAACCTCGGCGACCCCGAACAACACCGGCTGACCACCGAGGCGTACTGGAAGATGTACCAGCAACTCGGGGAAGACGTGCCCTCGAGTTGCCGCGAGCCGTCGTACCGGGAAGACATGCTCCGGGGATACCCCTTCCACCCCGAACTGATCTCGGTCTTGTACGAGCGCTGGGGCACAATCCCCGAGTTCCAGCGCACCCGTGGCGTCCTCCGTCTGCTGGCCGACGTGATCGCCAACCTCTACCAAGCGAAGGATAACGAGGCGCTGATCCAGAGTGGATCGGTCAACCTCGGGGCGTCAGCGGTCCGGGGCGAACTGGTCAAGCACACCGGCTCGCCCAGCGTGTACCTCTCGGTCATCGACAGCGACATTTCCGGTAGCCACGCCAAAGCGCCGGAGATCGACCGGCAACTCGGCAGCGAGTACGCCAAGGAAAGCGTGTCCGAGAAGCTGGCCCGTGCCATCTTCATGTACTCCTTCAGCGGTGGGCAGCAACGTGGGGCGACCCTCCCTCAACTCCGAGTAGCAGTGCTCAACCCGGAGATGGCCCCGCCCTTCGTCTCGGACGCCCTGGACCAGATGACCAAGCGGCTGTGGTATCTGTACCACGACAACGGCCTGTACCGCTTCGACTCCCGGCCCAACCTGAACCGCATCCTCGTGGACCGGGAAGAGATGATCCGGTCGGAACCCGAGAGGGTACGGGACTTCGCCAAGACGACACTCAACAACCTGATCGGCGAGGCGGTCTTCCGGGTGTATCGCTACCCGACCGAGGACCGGGACGTCGCCGACGAACCCCGCCTCAGTCTCGTCGTGCTCGACTTCGACCAGACGGCCACTGAAGAAGGATTGCCGAAGGAAACGGAGGAGTTCGTCAACCGTATCCTCAAGCAGCACGGCAAGAGTTTCCGCAAGCACGCTAACGTCCTGATCTTTCTTGCGCCCGATGCGCAGCGGGCCTCCGAAGTCGTCGATGCCGCCCGCCGGCTGCTTGCCCTGCGGAGCATCGACGAGCACAAGCCAACGAAGGCCCAACTGAGCGACGAGCAACTGCGGGACTTGGCCGGGCGTCTGAAGGAGGCCGAGGCCCGGCTCCCCGCCGCCCTGACCACTGCTTACCGGCACGTCCTTGTACCCGATAAGAACAAGGCGATCCGGTGCATCGACATGGGCATTGCGGTCGGGAAGGCGGCTCTCAGTCAGAGGGTGCTCGACAAGCTCAAGGACGAGCAGAAGATTCTCGACAAGCTGGACCCGGCCATTCTGATCGGCGAGCGGTTCGGCCTGTGGCCCGCCGATCAGGAGACGGTCAACGTCCGCACGCTGGCCGACTACTTCACGCAGTTAACGCACCTGCCCATGCTGCTCGGCAGTGCGGTGCTCTCGGAGTGTTTGGCGAAGGGGGTTCACCGGGGCTTGTTCGCCTACGCCCTCGGCAATGCGGAGAAGACACAGTTCGACACAATCCGCTTCAACGACCAGACCGCCAACGCCGACTGCTGCGAGGTCACGGACTCGGCCTGTCTCCTGCGCCCCGCCCTGGCGAAGAACCTGCTCCCCGAATCGAAGCAGACCACGGGCGGCACTCCAGAG
>JBGQLF010001397.1:0-3119 GCA_041499985.1 Gemmataceae bacterium | reverse complement strand
GAGCGTAACCCCCAGGGTTGCACTCGGACCCCGAAAGTCTCCGGCCAAAACTCTCAGAGTCTCTGGTTAACACCCCTCTCGGAGTTAACACTACTGTCTCACTCGGACCCCAGTCGAAAGATTCGAACTCGCGCAAAGCTGGAAGGACCTCTGGCTCTTGGATCTGCACCGCCGGGTGCGGCGACGCCAACCAGGCCGACGACCGTGCATGAGTGTCCGCAACGGTCCTGCCATGCTCACGGTTGGCTCACTGCCATTCCTTTCGATGGCGATAATGGAATCCGCTCGTCGATGCGTGAAGCGATCTCGTCCAAGGTGGCGTACACATATTGCGAATTCTTCACGTCTAGGAACCGGTCTAGCTGGGGGCAGAATCCGGACACATAGGATGGGCTGCCGTCCCCGCCCTCGCTCGGGAAGAAGTGACGCAGAAGCAGAGCGGCCCGTACGGCACCCCGCCAATCTTTCAGCGTGCGCGACTGATCGATGATCCACGCGAAAACGTGCCTGAGACGTTGCAGTCCCTTCCGGAACTCTGGCTCGCCAATTCCGTGTCCAGACTGATAGACCATTCCGGGTGGACGAGTATCGTCTTGGTATGCTTGCGGGGGCCCTGTTTCCGCTGGATGAATACTGCTCCAGCTTCGACGAAGTGGTTCGTTTGTATGATAAAACTCGGGTGCGGCCCACTGCCGAATGTGGGCCGTCACTCGGAATAGGTTTTCGTACTCAAGCTCCAACCAAGAGTCCAAAACCTCCCGGGCAGTCTGGAAGAACTGTTCCTCGACCAGCTCACCGAGGGTGAAATCTAGGATCGGCGCGCTCAGGGATGCGGTCTGGCCTGACTGCCAATGATTGCACTCCCCTTTGCGGGCCTTCCTGTCCGGTCGCAACTCCAAACGATCCGGATACGGCTGGCAGGAGGCCCAGAAGTAGTATTTCGGAGTGCTCTGGTAGATTTGGAAGTGCAACTTGTGCTTATCTACAACACAGAGAAACATGGGTAGCGGGTGTTTGATGAACCATGCGACTGATCTCTGGTTCTTGAAGGTCCAGCGTTCTCGACCGCTCTTAACCTGGACCGTATAGGGTTTGTCAGCCCACGCAGCGGGACCTTCGCTCTGCGCCAGCGTGCAGTACAGATCGAAGCCGTGGTCCTCCTGATGCGGAATAGCGCTTGCCGTCCCGAACCCAGAGAAGACGTACTGCGCCAGGTACTCCGAGCGACTACCCTCATGAAAGCCGGACGCGAAACCGGGCATCGAGAACCTCCTTGGCTAGGACAGGCCACCTCCAACGAGGCAGGAAGGTCTTATGAAGATATGCCCAACCTGCTTTCGGAATGGTTGTACTTCTTTTGCTGACCACTGACAATCGTTGGAAGGATCATGTTCGCTTGCGCGCAGCCCCTGCTTCCGCAGCCAATCGGTGCAATGGAACGCGGCATCAAGTAGAGACAGTCATAGCGTATCCGTCCTTTCTTAACGTCCCGAAGGCCAGCACCTCGCAATCGAGGCAGTCCTGAACTCTGGCCTGCATCGGTGCGTCATTTCGAACTTCCACCGGGTAATTAACAGATAGAGGGGCGTTGCCACCGATCGCGACGCCGAGTCCCGAATCCCGCCAGACAGCGTTCCGGTCGCCAAGCGAAGGTCGCTGTGGGCAACTCCACAAGGAGATGTCCCATGCGACTCTACCCCGATCCTGTATCCATGACCCCCGACGAGCGGTTCGGCGAACTCTCCCACATCCTTGCCGCCGCCCTGCTCCGCCGGCGTGTCTGCCCGGTACTCCCCGACAATCCGGCCAAGCATCCGAACCCGAAGAATCTGCCGAAAACCGGCCAGGATTGCCTTGAGGTTCCTACCGAAACCGTGCTCAGTGTCCACACGGGTTAACCGCTTCTGAGGCTTCGAGAAAGGAGAACCACATGGACCTGAACATTGGGAAAGAACTTGCTGCGCTCCAACGCATGACCGTCAAGGAGCTGCGGGCCAGGTACGCCGAGGTGTTCGGCGAAGAGACACCGGCCAACAACAAGACCTGGCTCATCAAGCGCACGGCCTGGCGACTCCAGGCACTGGCCGAGGGCAACCTGTCCGAACGCGCCCGCCAGCGAGCCGCCGAACTGGCCAACGACGCAGATCTGCGCATGAACCCGCCCAGGGCCAAGCCCGCCAGTGCCCCGGAGGAACGCACCACGACCGCAACCCTGCGTTTCCAGCCGGATGACCGACTGCCCCCGCCGGGCACCATTATCACGCGCAAGTACAAAGGCACGGCGCTGCAGGTCCATGTCCTGCCGCACGGCTTCGACTTCGAGGGAACCGTCTACGGGTCACTCAGCGCCGTGGCCAAGGCCATCACCGGCTCGCATTGCAACGGCTATCTCTTCTTCCGTCTGGGCAACAAAGGAGGTGACCAATGATCCGCAACCCACGCAACGGGAGGCCGGCGACCCTGCCCTTGGTTCGCTGTGCCGTCTACACCCGCAAGTCCACCGAGGAGGGGCTGGAGCAGGAGTTCAACTCCCTCGACGCTCAGCGCGAGTCGGGCGAGGCCTTCATCACCAGCCAGCAGCACGAGGGCTGGACCTGCTTGCCCGAGCGCTACGACGACGGCGGCTTCACCGGCGGCAACATGGAGCGGCCGGCGCTCCGGCAGCTGATGACCGACATCGAGGCGGGCAAGATTGACTGCGTCTTGGTCTACAAAGTGGACCGCCTCAGCCGCTCGCTGCTTGACTTTGCCAGGATGATGGAAACCTTCGACAAGCACCGCGTCTCCTTCGTCTCGGTCACCCAGCAGTTCAACACCGCCACGTCGATGGGCCGGCTGGTGCTCAACGTGCTCCTGTCGTTTGCCCAGTTCGAGCGCGAGATCATCTCCGAGCGGACGCGGGACAAGATTGCCGCCACACGGCGCAAAGGAAAATGGGCAGGCGGCCATCCCCTCCTGGGTTACGACGTGGCCCCACAGGGCTTCCGGCTGGTGGTCCACGAAGACGAAGCCGTCCGCGTGCGGGCCATCTTCGACTTGTACCTCGAACACCAATCGCTGCTCCCCGTCGTGCAGGAGCTGGAGCGGCGCGGCTGGGTCAACAAGCGCTGGCAGACCCG
>JBGQLF010001396.1:0-3124 GCA_041499985.1 Gemmataceae bacterium | reverse complement strand
GCTTCCCTGGGCCTGGAGGTCGAGCCCCAGCCGTGAGCCAACCAACCGGGGGCGTGCCACTCTACCTCGTCGTCTACTCCGAACTGTGCCGCGAACAGCGGAACCGCAGGTTTGAAGAGGCCGCTGCGCGAAATCCACTTCTCTTCTTCTCCTTGAATGAAGTAGAATGCGGTCATTAACAGGTAGAATCAGGGGCCGACGTGTGGGAGAGCCGGAGGAATGTGACCATGCCCAACGATCAGATTCTCGACGACACCAAGACAGAGAAGAAGGAATGGTCGTGGCAACGGTTCTGGGTTATCACGGATGTCAGAGGGATTTTGCTCACGCTGTGCGATCGGGCCGGATCACCCTTGCCCAGTGGAAGCCAAGCCAGAATACGTATGACTGGTTGGGGGAAGGAATGTACTTCTGGGAAGCCAGTCGTACGCGGGCGGAGCAGTGGGCTGTCGAGCAATTTGGCGACCAGGCGGATGTTCTGGATGTGGAGATTGACCTGGGGCAATGCCTCAACTTGCTCGAAAGCACCTACCACGACGCTATCCGGGCGACCTATCAGAACCTCCGGACGGTTTATCGCAGCCAAGGGTGGAGGTTACCGAAGAATGAGAAGAAACGACACGATCTGGACTGTCTGGTGATGAACAAGTTTGTGAAGTTCATGGAATGATTCGTGGGACGACAAGGGATTCTCTTTCAGACGGTTCGCGGGGTGTTCGAAGAAGGACGACCGCTGTTTCCCGGCTCGGCGATTCGAACCCAGTCTCACATTCAGATTGCCTGCGCGACGTTCAATGCCTGCGAATCCGCGACGAACGGGGAGGAAAATGATGACGGACCAAGAAATCGCCCGAGCACTCGAGAGCATGATTCGGGAGGACGCGAAACGTCCCCCCGAAGAGCAAATCCGCGATTTGATCGAAGCAGGGGTGATCGACAAGGAGGGCCGCGTCCTCATTGGCTTCTGGAACAAGATCAATCAAGATCGGAAAAACGCTGAGCAGAACGGTCCGAGCGAACAGTCCTCTCCCCAAAGCACGGCAGGAACGTAAACGACCTTCCAGGGCATCATGCTCGTAGCGGCCACTGTCGTGAACTCGGTGACGCTTGACGCAGGTATCTCCACAACAACAGGTTCCCAAGAAATCAGCCGGGCCGGCCAGTTTGGGCCTTGGGATGGATGCGGGCCCCCGCCAATCCCGGCGCCCAGGCCGAGCGCCGGAACGGGCCGTGGCCGGACACTACGGCACGCTCAGCGGGAGCGCGAACGGGTCGCCAAAGACGCCGTCGCTGTCCTGGGCCTGGACCAAGAGCCGGGAGCGGCCCGAGGTCCAGCCGGCGGTGGCGGAGCTTTGAGTCCAGGTCCCGTCGCGAGGGCGGGTGCCGTAGCCGAGCAGGGTATCGGTGCCCGGCTCCAGCACGCCGGCGCCGACGGCGTCGCCTTGGAAGGCGACCGCCGTGACCGGGTCGGCGGTCAGCGTGGTGTCGGTGCCGACCGGGACGGGGTCGGGGAGGATAGGGGGCGCGCCGGGCGGTGAGGCTGCTCCCAGGTAGCGGGCCACCATGAAGTCGTCGTAGGTGCTGCCCGGAGTAGAGCCTGCGGCAACGATCTTGCCGTCCGCCTGGATAGCCACAGCAAAGTCAGTAGTGTTCGCGGGATCGGTAGTGCCCGTCTTCGTCTGCACGAGTCCAGCGGTGCCGAAGGACGTGTCCAGGCTGCCGTCCGTGTTGTAGCGCAGAAGGCTCCAACGATACAGGTTGCCCGACGCGTCGCTCGTCTGGGCGGTCACAACTATCTTGCCGTCGCTCTGAAGTACCACGGCCTTGCCAGCGCTGTTCGGGTTAAAGTTGGACGTGAGGACTTGGCCAGACGTCCCGAAGGTGCCGTCGAGGGTGCCGTCTGCGTTGTACCGCGCCAGCGCGACCCCCTGTAAAGGGCCGTTGAGAGGGTCATTCGTTTCATTGCCCACCACCACGATTTTGCCGTAATCGGCGGTGTCCGTCCCCGTGCTGGGGTAGATGGCCAGGCTCTTCAGGTTGCCGCCATAGGGGCCGGTCACCGTGCCCGGCCGCACCCCCGCGCTGTTGAAGGTGGTGTCCAGACTGCCGTTGGCGCGGAAGCGGGCCAACTCCCAGACGGGAGGGGAGCCGGTAAACCCCGTCGTCACCAACTTCCCATCGGCTTGGAGCTTCACGGCGACCATGAGCACCAGGGTGCTCGCGGTCGTCGAGGCACCCAAGTACAGGGTCGCGGTGCCGCCAGAGCCAAAGGTGCTGTCCAAGCTGCCGTCGGCGTTGAAACGAGTCAGCTCGAATTCTGTTCCCGGACCGTCCCGGCCAGCCACCACAATCTTCCCGTCAGCCTGGATGACGACGCCCTTGGAAGCCACCACGAAGGGCACCGTCACCGATCCCTTTTTGCCGAAGGACTTGTCGAGGCTGCCGTTGGGATTGAAACGGGCCACGTTACTCGTGTTACTGAAGTTGGAGCGGCTGGCCTCGACGATCTTGCCGTCGTTAGCCGTTCCGGACTGGGGGTATAGCGCGGCGCCGGCCCAGGTGCTGGAGCCGCCGATCTTCGAGACCACCGTGCCGCCGCTGCCGAAGGTGCTGTCCAGGCTGCCGTTCGGGTTGTAGCGCACCAGGCCCATGACGTTTACGTATTGTTCACTAGGGATAGCGGTCGCCCCTGCGGCGACGATCTTGCCGTCCCAGGGCTGGATGAGCACGGCGCTGGCAGAATCGTCGTTGTTCAGGGAGGTGGTGACGATCCCGGTGCCGCCAAAGGTGGTGTCGAGGGAGCCGGCGCCGGACAGCAGGCAGCGGTCCTCCAGCGCCTCCAGGCGCGGGCGGAAGGAAGACGGGACCCGGCGGATTGGTCGGGTAGGCTGGGTCTTGAGTGCAGCAAAGAGCCACATGGGAAAAATCTCCTATCTTGGAAACGGCCTGCGATACAATGCACGAGCAACGGCTCCGGGCGCGCAGACCGAGCGCCCGGGCGCTGCGGGGCCGGTGAGGGTCTTGCTCGGCGGCTTGGCCTCACTGGTCGTTTTGCTCTTCCGGTTCGCGGTTGGACCGTTCGAATGGCTTCATGATGGACCGCCTGCTCCGCGTCGGTCCCTTT
>JBGQLF010001395.1:0-3125 GCA_041499985.1 Gemmataceae bacterium | reverse complement strand
GATTCAAGCTATTTTTAAGGTAGACAAAAAAGAGCCAGAGATCACGGAAAGTGCAGACAAACATTAACAGTAAAACAAATGAACAACTACAAGAACAATTTATCTCCGGGCCTGGCGCCAGATGGCCGCTGGCTCAGGCAGGAGTCGAACGCCGCGAGGGCGCGGACTCGACGTCGACGTACTCGCAGAGACTGGTCGGCTCGGGAATCGGCTCGCCGTCCTCCCGCATCCCTTCCAGATGGAGTTCGACCGCTTCGCGGATGAGCTGCCGGACCTCTTCCACAGTATCCCCGGCCGCAATGCAACCGGGGAGGTCAGGAAGGTAGGCGCTATAGCCTTGGCCGCCCCCTTCGATGATGACCGCATAGCACCGCTTCATACCTCCTCCAGTCCGGCTTGCTGCCAGATGCTCTTGAGGGTTTTTGGTTTGACCGTACTATCCCCTTGCTCAAGCGGTCTCTTGCTGCCACAGGTCATCCCGGTCGTCCAGTCGCGGGAACCGCCCGCCCTCTACCGCACGGACGAAGCTGTCGAACGCGGACAGGGCCACATCTTCTTCATCGGCTGCGGGTCGCGGGCGCCCGTCTAGTCCAGCAAGGCGATAAACTCCTCCACGGTCAGGCCGGCGTCGCGGATCAGGGACCGGAGTGTACCCGGTTTGAGCGGTCGGCTGCCGTGGACCGGCACCGGCAACACCTTGGGGCTGCCCGGACGCTTGAGCACGTGATGGCTGGAACGAATGCGCGTCAGGACGTAACCGACCTTGGTGAACGCGCGGATCGCCTGCGGGCCGGTAACGGCAGGAAGCTTAGGCATAGACCTCGACCCAGCGCCCGAAGGCGGTCGGCTCGTGCTGCTCCGGAATGGAGGCTTGCCAGGGAATCGGCATGCCTTCGTCCTGGTAGACCTCCAGGCACGCCGCAATGGCTTCGGCAATGTTGGCCAGGGCCTCGGCCTCGGTATTCCCCTGGCTCACGGCGCCGCCCAGCGTGACAGCGAAGACGGAGAAGCCGCCGCCGTCTTCGGGCAGCTCGGGCAAGAGGATCACCGGCAGACGATAGAGCTGCTTCTGGACGGGCACGGCCGTTGGTTGGGTAGCACTCATGGCACAGCTTCCTTTCGCCAAACAAACCAACAAGCGGCTACATGCATAAAATACACCGTTAAATGGTATGATTGCAAGTGTCGTGCTCGGGGCGGAGACGCTGCCCGTGCTCACGCGGTCTCACCCTGCCACAGTTCCCGGATACGCATCAACTTCCGCTCCACTGTTGGCTCGGACCGGTCGATCTTCGCGGCGATCTCCGCGTTCGTGTATCCCTCCATCTTCCACACGGCGATCTGCCGGAGTTGCTCGTCGGGAAGGAGGCAGAGTAACCGCGCCCCCTCCTCGGCCATGGCGGCGGCCTCCGCTGGGTCGGGATCGGCGGCCGGTATGGGCACCTCAGCCTCCGAGCCGTCCCCCGCGGCGAGCGACTGAATCACTTTTCCCCCGCCCCGCTTCTGGCGGCCGTCCGCTTGCGCGAGGTCGGCTGCCTTGCGCGCGGTGAGCACGAACAGCACCTGCCACAGGTCGTCCCGGTCGTCCAGGCGCGGGAACCGGCCGCCTTCCGCGGCGCGAACAAAGCTGTCGAACGCGGACAGGGCTACATCCTCTTCGTCGATCGCCACGCGCGGTCGCCCACGCAGATGGCGGCGGGCCAGCTGGACCAGTCGGCCGAAGTACACGCCCCACAACTTCCGGACGGCTGCGTCCCGATCACCGGCTTTCAGGCGATCGAGCCATACCGTCACGCTCCCCGGCTCGCTCATGCCCGGATTCCCCCTTAGTTTGCGGCAGCCTGCTGATCGTACCCGGACGCGGGAAAAAAGTCACGGCGCGGTGATGGCTTCTGGTCCGAAACGCGGAGGTAAAGGGTGTGCGGTAAACGCTCCCAGCAGTGTGGGGTGAGACGCCCGACGAACCTTCGACACACAAGCGCGGAAGTGTGTTGGGTTCCCTGCGGTGGTACCGCAGGGATGAATGGGGGCAGGAAAACAATCAGCATTCCGCGACCAACCAGGAGACGACGATGTTCGACATGATCAGACGAGTGTTCGGGACGACGAGTGGCCGGAACACCCACCCCACGACCGCCACGCGGTCTCGGCGGCTGCGGACGAGCCGCCCCGGCGTAGAAAGCCTGGAGAGTCGGGACTGCCCGAGCACGGTCGCCGAGGTCGCCCAGGCGATCGTTCTGAACACGGAGGCTGCCGCCCAGCAGTTGGTGCATGACGTCTACGTGTTCGAGTCGGCCCAGCCGACGCTGGCCGTGAACCAAATCGGCCGCGACCTCGTGGCCCTGTACACGGCTACTCGGTCGGGGAATATCGACGCGATCTTCGCCGACGCTGGCCAACTGCTGAGCGACCTCCAGGCGGAGGCGAGCCTGATCAGCGCGAGGCACATGCGGCAGATCTCGCCGCTGAGTTACATCGCCGTCCAGACCGACTTCAGGAATCTGGCGGTGGATTACCGCCTGGCGAACGAGCTCGTGTTGTATGTCCAGCAGCAGTACCAGGCGCAGCAGGCCCAGCAGCTCCAGCAGCAGTTTCAGGTGCCGCCGATCTCGGTGAGCCAGCAGAGCATCCAGCAATCCCAGGCGAAGATCAGCCAGATTAACAACCTGGAGGCGCAACAGGCCTCGATCTACAATTCCGACTGGGTGAACTCCTTCAACACGGGCGTGGGCTGAGCTGCGCCGCGCTCCGCACAGACACGAATCCGGGAGCACACCGCGCGGCGCAGCTAACCCGATCGCTCGTCCGCGACCCCGCCGGCTCAGAAGCTGGCGGGGTCAAGGTTGCGCTGGTACAATCGGCCCCCGAAAGCCATTGATTTCGGAGGGTCCACTCATGTCGCGATGGGGCATACGGGCGATCGGGTTGTTGTGCGTCTGGGCGGCCCTCGGCGTACGGGCCGACGAGCCGAAGCCGGCGATCGAGAAGAAGCCGCAGTGGCAGCGGATGCTGCAAGGCGACGACGCCAAGACGGCGGCGGACCTGGAGAAGCGGATTGAGGAGTTGCAGCAAAAGGACAAGTACGACGAGGCGATCAAGGCCGCCGAGGAATTGCTCGCCCTGCG
>JBGQLF010001394.1:0-3128 GCA_041499985.1 Gemmataceae bacterium | reverse complement strand
GGCGGCCGGTAAGGCCTCGGCCCGTCTCCTGCAAGAACGGCTCATCCAGGTACGCCTCCAACAGGCCAAGCTGCCCAACTTCGACGAACAATTCGCCAAGCTGACGCGCGGCTTGCCCCCCACGGATCAGCGCTTGCAGCAGCTGCTACGCAGCCGGCGCAAGGGCTACACGGTTGCCAAGACAGACACCAATCCAGGGGCCAAGGTCTTTGAGAAGAATTGCGCCAATTGCCATCAGCTTGGCGGCAAGGGAGCGCGCATCGGTCCGCAGCTCGACGGCATCGGCGTGCGCGGCCTGGATCGCCTGCTGGAAGATCTGCTCGATCCGAGTCGCAATGTCGATCAGGCCTTTCGCACGACGACCGTGGCCCTTACCAATGGGCAGCTCGTCTCGGGTCTGCTGCTCCGCGAGGAAGGGGAAGTTGTTGTGCTGGCCGATGCCCAGGGCAAGGAGGTCCGGATCGACAAGAGCACGATCGCGGAGCGGACTGTGTCGCAGGTCTCACCGATGCCCGCCAACCTCGTGGATCAGATTACCGAGGCCGACTTTCATCATCTGCTCGCCTACCTATTGGCCCAGCGGCCGACACCGGGGCCGTGACCCGGACACCCGGGGCACTACAAGGTGCCGACGTCAACTCGACGAGAAACGGCGCAGCTTCTTAACCGAGTTCATATATCTCGTATTTCGCCGTACAGGGGTTGCCCCGCGCGATATGTAGCCGGCCCCGCGCGGGTTCCGCGATCAGCGAGGCGACCGTCCTTCCCCGGGCGGACACGGAGGGGTGGTCCGGCCCGTTGTGCGGATGCCGGCAAATCGAGGTCGGATGGCCCTCGTGATCGGCCAGGAAGTTGCGTACATCCGCCAGAGTGAGTGAGCCAATCTTGTTCGCCACCAGTTGCTGAATGCGCTTCAGGCGCGGGAAGGAGTCGCCGACGCTGAGCCGATCGTTGGCCGCACAGGCATGCACGCCACACAAGAAATGATTGGTATGGGTGATGTACCCGCTGCCGCTGTCCGGGAGCATCGTGGAGCCTTCTGGCGTCAGCTCGATATCCGCGATGGCCCCGCCACCATCGCAGAGGACGTAATTGCCGCTGGAGCAAACCGGAACCAGGCGGAGCAGTTCCTGGATTTCGGGCAAACGGCGGCACTCCAGCATCATCCGTTTGACCGGGTAATGCGGCAGGGCAAACTTCCAGGCCGGACCGCCTCCCAGTGAATTGGCGAAGTGGGCCACGCCGGCGTCATTGAGGCCGTGATAGCCGATCTGGCCGCCAAAGGTCCACAGCAGCACGGCGGGCTTGCCGGTCGGCCGGAGATGCAGCACGTAGCTCCAGGGTTCGATCTCCGGATCCATGTCGCTGTTTTGTCCAATCAGGATCTCGTGCGCTGCGGTGCCACGGGCGGCGATGACAAAGGTAGTACAGCCGCCGTCGCCGATCGGTCTCATTTCGCCCCGGATCTGCACGGCCAAGGCCTCCGCCAGGGCGACGCGGGCTCCCTCGGCGAGTCCATGGATCTCCTCCACCAGGTGCGGGCACTGGCGCTCGAACAGCGGCAAGAGACGCAGCGCGCGGGCGTGCAGTTGGTCTCTGGATAGCCGTAGAGTCTTCTGCAAGTAATCCAGGAAGCCCAGCAACTGCTCACGGCACTGCTCGCCATGTTGACGGCCCAGCTCGCGGTGTGTGCCGCGTGCTTCGATCCTGGCAAAGGTCTTGGCCATGTCGGTGTCCTCTCTTGCATGGGGGACTACGAAATGCCTGAAGGCTTGCGGCTTGCCCCGGATTTATCTTCCGGGTAGCGGTCGGGTAGGGAAAGCAAAATGTGGAGGAGGATTTCGCTCAGTCCTCCGGGGCGATCTCGCGGGGGGCAGCCCGGCTCATCGAGGCCAAGGCAGTTCTACACTCCCAGCAAGTCGGCGTCGGATGGAGCACACGAGTCCGCGGCCTGGACGGCAAGGAGGTCGCAGAGCTGATCCAGCCTTGCCTGCGCCAGGCGAACCACTTCAGCGGGTGCCAGAATCAGCTCGAATTCAAGAACGTGCCCAGGCCGATTACCTCATCACTGAGGAAACGGTCATCTGGTAATTGGAATGGTAAGAAGGCCTCTCCAGTTGGAGAGGCCTTCGGAAGGGAATGGGTCAGGCGCTGTACGCGATTTGCCAGCTATCCACGTCGCGCAAGGCCCCGTCCAAGGCGTAACCTAGGGATTCTCCCAAGCCGCGTTGTCGAACCTGTTTGATCCGTTCGCGACAACCGAGGAACGCCCCGATGACATCGTTATCCCACTGGCTGCCCGCTCCCTGGCTCAAAATTTCGACAACGCGCTCCCCCGGCATGGCACTCCGATAACTCCGTGCCGTGCTCATGGCATCAAAGCTATCGGCGACCGCTAAAATGCGAGCTTGGATCGGGACGGTGTGGGCCGTGAGCCCTTCGGGATAACCTCTGCCATCGAAGCGCTCGTGGTGGTAGAGCACGCCGGGCAGGACGTCCTGGACCTGCTTGAGGTTGACCAAGATCTGGTAGCCGATGACCGGATGCTGCTTGACCTTGTCGAATTCCTCTGGAGTCAAGCGGTCGGGCTTGCACAGAATGGCGTCGGGAACGCCGATCTTGCCGATGTCGTGCAGCAGGCCGCTCAAGTACAGGTCACTGATTTCATCCTCACGTAGCTTCAATCCGCGGCCCAACTCGACCGAGATGCGTGCCACACGTTCACTGTGGCCGTAGGTATAGGCGTCTTTGGCGTCGATGGCCGAGGTCAAGGAGCGGGTTAAGCCGACCAGCAAGTCCTTCACTTCGTTATAACGGCCCGAAGCGCGCAAGTGCAGGCTCAGGAGCTGGGCAAAAGGGGTAAGGAGGGCGGCATGGCTGCGGCGAAACTCCGCCGCTTCACCGTTCGGTTGGAGGCTCGCTTTTTTCTTATTCAGAGCGACAACCCAGCCGCGCAGCTCTTGCGTCCCCACCGCGAGTCCCAAGAGCGTGTGAATCTGAGGGTATCGTTTCCCCCATCGACTCTGGTGAAACTGGTTACACAAGATGAGGCCCTTCTGGCACACCGCGGCGTCCTGGGCTAGCTGGCTGAGCAGCTGCCGGCAATCCAAGGGAGACAGCAGGGGAGC
>JBGQLF010001393.1:0-3129 GCA_041499985.1 Gemmataceae bacterium | reverse complement strand
TAGCTATTGGCAGAATAAGCCGGTCGATGACGCGCTCCTGAAACAAGTATGGGACCTCGCCAAGATGGGGCCGACGTCCGCCAACATGTCGCCCCTGCGGGTCGTGTTCGTGAAATCCAAGGCGGCGAAGGAAAAACTCAAGCCCGCGCTGGACGCCGGCAACGTGGAAAAAACCATGGCCGCGCCGGTCACCGCCATTCTCGGCATGGATGTCCACTTCTTCGAGCAATTGCCTCGGCTCTTCCCGCACGCCAACGCCAAGGCCTGGTTCGACACGCTGCCGGAACCTGTGCTGGAGTATATCGCCCTGCGCAATAGCTCCTTGCAGGGAGCGTATTTCATGCTTGCCGCGCGGGCGCTGGGACTGGATTGCGGTCCGATGTCTGGTTTCAACAATCAGATGGTGGACGAGCGCTTCTTTGCTGGCTCCACGGTGAAATCCAATTTCCTGTGCAACCTGGCCTATGGCGATGCCAGCCGACTCCATCCCCGCAGTCCACGGCTGTCCTTCGAGGAGGCGTGCCGGATGGAATAGAGCACGTTGCCCCTTGCTCGGCGGGTGTCTCGGTGAGATGGAGCCGATCGCGTCAGGCAACGCCCAGTGCCTGTTTTAGCCGGGCAATCTGCTCCGCCATCGGACGCGGCGGCGACGGTGTCTTCTGCCCAAGCCGCCCTTCCACTTTCAGCCAGATGACCACCGGCCCTGGCCCCGACAGCGCCTCCGCCGCCCCCGCCCGCCAGGCGTCCGCCTCCGCAAACGTATACACACGCGCAATCCCCGCCGCGCGCGCCAGGGCCGCGAAATCGGTGTGCCCCGCCCCCGCCGTCGGTTGGCCGCCCGTCACCTCGTAGATGCCGTTGTCCATGATCACCAGGTAGACCTGGGCCGGGTGATGCGCCAGGGTCACCAGACTGCCCAGGTTCATGAGCATGCTGCCATCGCCATTGAGCACGAGGACGCCCCGCTCCGGTTGGGCGAGGGCCAGGCCCAAACCGAGGTCCGGCCCCTGGCTCATGGCCGAGGGCATATAGGCGAAATCGAGCGGCGTGTTCGACAGTTCTGGCCAAATCCCAATGGACGCCATGGTGGTGATCACGATCCGCTCCCCGCGCTGGGCACGGACGACTTCCAGAGCTTGCCGCTGTGTCATGGCCATGGCGTTTACTCCGCGCCGGGTTCCAAAAGGCTCGTTTCCGGGTGGCACGCCCTGAGTCCTCGAAGGGCGTGGCTGCCGCAAATCCACGCCCTTCGAGGACTCAGGGCGTGCCACCCAGGTTGGAACCAGGCCTTACTCCGCGATCAAGACCGCGCCCGCGCGGTTTTCAGCCTGAGCCTTGCGATAAGCGGCTACCAGGTCTGTGGCCGTATGCGTGCGGTCGAGCAGCACATACGGGATCTGCCAGGCCTTGAGGATCGGCTCGGCAAAAACCGGACAGGTATCGCGCGTTTGTCCCTGCTGAAAGGCATAATAGCTGCGCAGGCCGACGAGGAAGAAGAGCGGCAGTTTCATGTCATGGATGACATTGCGCAGGGCGTCGCCGGCCTCGAAAAGGCCGGTACACTGAAGGAGAATGATCGGCCGCCGGCCACCCAGGTACAGCCCGGCGGCCACGGCAAAGGCTTCGCCTTCGCGGCAGACGCGGATCAACTGCACCGTCGGCTCGGCACGGAGCGCCGGTTCCCACGTGCCCAGCTCGCTATCGGGGATCCAGAGAACGTGGGTGATGCCGCATTCCTTGAGAGCGGCGACCACGGAAAGTCCGTCGAGCATGGTTCCCCTCGCCAAGACAGCGAGCCGACCCGGGGCGGTCGGCTCGAGAAACAATCGAGGCCCACGGATTAGGTTAGCCGCGATGCGCGGCATGGCAAGCCTTGCAGGAGCCGGATAGCTTGGCCTGAGCCGCCGTGGCGGCTTTCTTATCTTGCTTCTGCGCGGCCCCATCCAGCTCTTTGGCCTCCTTGACGTACGCCTGGGTCAGCTTCGACCAGGAGTCTTTCTCGCCCTTGGGCGGCTCATTTTTGCTGAGGCATTCGCCCAGGCCAATGAGCTCCTTGGTCTCTTTCTGAACGGCCCCCCATTCCGGCTGGTCAGCCTTGAGCTGCATGCCCAGCGCCATCAAGAGCGACGTGGGGCCTTTGTGGGCCTTGGTCATGATTTCCTTGATGTTGGGGGTTGTGCCATTTTGGGCGCTGACCCAACCGGTCGCCCAGGCCCCGATGGCCAACAAGGCCAATCCGCTCACCCCATATCCGACTCTCGTCATGCACGGCTCTCCCTATCAAGCCACACTACTCTTTCCCTGCCGCCTTTGGCATCCGGGAACTATTATCCTGATGGACGGAACACCCGACGGAGCTATTCAATGGGTTTCCTCGGCGGACCATGGCCCCGCGGGGGTGGAGATCCAGAAGTATCGCTTCCCAGAGCCTTTGTCAATCGTCCGTATCGGGAGGACAAGATGAAGCCTGAGAACTGGTGGCTTGTGTGTCGGCTTTCCCCACTTGATCTGGCATCTGTCGGGTGAGGATGATAGCGTAACTCAAAGGAACAATCTGGGCTCAAGGAAGACGAGGCGCGCCGTGGCAGTGGGAAGGCCCGAAGAGATTGCCTCCGACATAGTAGTTCACCGAGTTGGGGGCGGAGGCTTGGCCAATTTGCGCCTGTCACCCCTTGACCAGAAACTGACGCCGCCCGGTATTTCCGTTCTCTTGGGCGGCATGCCCCGAGAAGTGGCTGACCAGATGCGACAGGCGTTTCCCAACTCACGGAAGTGGCAAGGAACGGCTCAAACCGTAGGAACGACCACAGCGACAAAGGTTCGCCAGGTGGGTTTCGAGATTGTGCCCGATCCGACTAGTCGTTTTCCTAACCACGCACGTATCGTTCATCCCGAAGGCGCATTGGGATTTACGGACGCGCATCTGGAAGTGTTGGCTCAAGCTTTTCAGGATACTTCAGGGTGTTAGCTATGCAACCGCGTGCCGGACAAGCGCTCCAACTCTTCGACGCTCAGCAACGCCCGCTTGGGCGGGTGACCATCTCGCATAGCGAAGACCAGCTTCTCTTCGGGAGCTTCACGCCGGCGCCCGCTTTCGCACTCGTGGAGCACCTCTTTCATGATTTCGAG
>JBGQLF010001392.1:0-3133 GCA_041499985.1 Gemmataceae bacterium | reverse complement strand
CGAACGGACCGCGTGTTTTCGGCCCGGGCGGCATCAAGCGCAAGCCCTATGTCAAGGATGCTTTCCACCAGGCCGTCATCCACGGCGAGTCGTGCACCAATCCCGACTTGGTAGGTACCAAGGCGGCCATCCATTACAAGTACGATGCCGTGCCGCCGGGTGGCTCGGTCGTGCTGCGGTTGCGGCTGTCGGACCAGGGCAGCCTGAAGACACCGCTCGCCGAGGTGGACCAGGTCGTCGCCCAACGGCATGCCGAAGCGGATGAGTTCTACACGAGCATCCATCCGGCCAAGGCAAGCGAGGATGAGCGGCGCGTGCAACGGCAGGCGCTCGCGGGGCTGCTGTGGACCAAGCAGAGCTACATCTTCGACGTCAACGAATGGCTCAATGGCGATTTCCCGCAAATCCCGCCGCCGTCGTCGCGCCGGCACATTCGCAATCAGCACTGGCGCCATCTCAATACGATGCGGGTGATGACGCTGCCCGATAAGTGGGAATACCCCTGGTTCGCGGCCTGGGACCTGGCGTTTCATTGCGTGGCCTTGGCGCTCGTCGATCCGCAATATGCCAAGGACCAGCTGTGGGTGTTGCTGTTCGAGCAGTTCCAGCACCCCAACGGCCAGATACCGGCCTACGAATGGGAATTCTCCGATCTCAATCCGCCGGTACACGCCTGGGCCGTTTGGCGCGTGTACAACATGGACCGGATCCGCAACAACAAGCCGGACCTGGACTTCCTCGAGCGTTGCTTCCACAAGATGTTGATCAATTTTGCCTGGTGGATCAACAAGGTGGATCGCGAGGGCAACAACATCTTCGAGGGTGGCTTTCTCGGACTGGATAACATCACGGTGGTGGATCGCAGCGAACGCACCAAGGACGGTTCCGTGCTCGAGCAAGCGGACGCCACCGGCTGGATGGGAATGTTTTGTCTCAACCTGATGCGCATTGCCCTGGAATTGGCCGAGAAGAAAAAAAGCAACGTCTACGAAGGCCTGGCGACCAAGTTCTTCCAGCATTACGCCTATGTCGCCTCCGCCATGAAGCACATGGGTGGCCGCGATTATCAGCTCTGGGAAGAAGAGGAAGGCTTCTTCTACGACGTGTTGCGCTATCCCGATGGCCGCTACCGTCGTTTCCGGGTTCGCTCGCTGGTGGGCCTGATTCCGCTCTTCGCGGTCGAGCGGCTCGACGTGGATTGGATTCAGCAGTTCCGCGAATTCACCGGCAGTCTGAACTGGTTCCTGAAGAACCGCCGCCAGATCGTGGAGAAAGTGGTGCACAAGGTCGAGCAGCCCAATGGCCAGCAAACCTATGTGTTGACCATCGTGGACGAGCACCAGATGGGCCGCCTCCTGGAGCGGATTTTTGACCCCAACGAGTTTCTCTCCGACTACGGCATCCGCAGTCTGTCGAAGAGCCACGAGCAACACCCCTTCGAATTCGATGGCAAGGTGGTCGGTTACGAGCCGGCGGAGGCGGTGTCGAAGCTCAAGGGCGGCAACTCCAATTGGCGCGGACCGATCTGGTTTCCGACCAGCTTTTTGTTGATCGAATCGTTCCGCAAGCTGGGCAAGGCGTGGGGGCAGGAGTTCAACGTGCGTCCCTCGGCCCTGGGTGGCCAAAAGCTGACGTTCCCGAAGATGGCCCGTGAGATCGCCGAGCGCATGATCCACATCTTCACACGGGATAGCTCGGGACATCGTCCGGTCTATGGCGGCGCACGCAAATTTCAGGAAGATCCCCACTGGCGTGATTATCTGCTATTCTATGAGTACTTCCACGGCGACAACGGCGCCGGCCTGGGCGCCTCCCACCAGACAGGATGGACCGCCCTGGTGGCGTCGCTCGTCGATGAGTGGCGGAAGTAACCGTTTCGCCTGGCGTGTTCGGCGACGGTGAGGTTCGAGCAAACTCCCCAAGACCCCAGCGCAGGCGACGGCCGCATCTCCCCTCAGCGGAATCAGCCTGGGGCGTACTGCATTCAATTCGGAATGAAGAGGCGCGCTCGGTACACCCAGCGCGCTGGAGGAGCGCCGACGATGAAGCTCACCTTTCGCGTCACCGTGATGTCGATTCTGCTCAGTCTGATCTGCCTCACGGTGTCGGCCCTGGGAATCCGCTTCTATCTCAACGCCCGTTTTACCGCGGATGATCTGACAGAGCAAATCCTCGACCAAACCGCCCTGCGGATTGACGATCAGATTAACGATCTACTCCGGACCGCCACCAAGCAGGGCAACCTGGACCAGAAGCTGCTGCAATCCGGACAGTTCAGCTTGGATAGCTTCCAGAAGCTCGCCAGCTACTGGCTGGAGGTGATGAAGGTCTATCCGAAGCTGTCACGGATCTCGATCAGCCGGGAAGCCGATGGCCAATGGTTCTACGTCCGGCGGACGCCCGACGACAAGCTCGTTATCGGCGAACTGCGCCGCAATCCCGAGACGAACAAGCTGGAGTTGCGCTCGTACAGGCCGGAGGACTACCCCCACAGACCCTATTACGTAAATCCCGCTATGGAGACCGATGACCCTCGGAAGCGGCCCTGGGACATCGCCGCGCGGACTGCTGGACGTCAGGCCTGGTCGGAGACCTACGTTCTCTTTGGCGCCGAGGGGAATGCCGAAGCTCCTGGCGTCACCTGCGCCACACCGCTGTACGACGCGGATGGGAGACTGGTGGCCGTGCTGGATGTCAGCTTTGGGCTGGACGAGCTGTGCACGTATCTGAAAGAACTGTCCATTGGCAAGACCGGCTATGCATTCGTCGTGGAGTTCCGCAGCGACGGCGTCCGGCAGGTGATCGCTCACCCGAATCAGGAACTCCTGTTGCGCCTGGCCGGAACGCACGATCAGCGGCGTAGCCAGGAACTGGTTCCTCTGGCTGAGCTGGCCGACCCGCACGTCCTGACCTACTTGAAGCAGGTGCCCGAGGGGATCCATCCGACCATGCTCAAAGGAATGACCCAGGTGCGCTTTGCGCAGGATGGCGTGCGCTACATCGGCGGCTACCGATGCCTGTCAACGCAGGAAACGCCGGATTGGCTCATCTGCATCATGATGCCTGAGAGCGATGTCCTGGCCCAAGTCGAGCGGAGCAATCGGGAGACCCTTTTCATCGGAGTCGGTGTGTT
>JBGQLF010001391.1:0-3133 GCA_041499985.1 Gemmataceae bacterium | reverse complement strand
TGCCGCATTGGACACTGAACTCCTCGGCGGCGCTTAACCAAGCAGTATCCGGATCGACTTTCTTTAGCCAGACGACCGGGAGGTAGAGATTGCCGCTCTCGGCCAGCTGCTGGAGGTCTGCGAAAGCCGACTCGAAACGGGATACGGGAAGGGCCCATTCCGCACCCGCGATCGGGTCGGAGGTGAACGACATCAACATCTCGTGCGCCGGCCCGGTCCGCTCGGAGTCACGAAAAAAGACGTCGAGCAAATACCGGTTCCTGGCCGGGAACGTGGAGGGCACGTGGTTGGCCAACTCCCGCACCGCCCGGTCCACCTTCCTCATTTCGAAGCCACTCTGATCGGACCCACCGCCGGCATCCGACAGCATTTCCGTCCGGGTACCGGGCAAGGAGGGCGGGAGTCGGGGCGATTCGCGCAGTACCTTCGCCGTCACCAGGACGGAGTACTCTGTGTGCGGAAACCAAAGAAGATAGGACATCTCCCCGTCGGTCAGGAACCGCCGCCAGTCCGCGGTCGGGATGCGTGTTTGCTTGACCGTGACGAAGAAGCCCTCCACGGCACGCAGCGTGATCGTGGTGAGCACGCCCAGCAGGCCGAGGGAAATCCGCACGGCGTCCAGGCGCTCGTCTGTCTCGTTGATGTCGAGGGTTTCGCCCGTTCCAGAAACGAGCCTGCACCCGACCACATTCGACGAGAGACTGGCCGCTCCACTCCCGTGGTTGCCGGTGCTGACGGCGCCGCCCACTGTTGCCCAATCGATGCCCGGCGATCCTTTCAACGTGAGGCCCTTCTCCCAAAGTGCCTTATGGATCTCCCCGAGAGTGACGCCCGACTCGCAGGTAATCGTTTGCCCCGCCAGGTCAATCGCCTTGATACGATTCAAGCGTTTCGTCGTCATCATCACGTCCTCACAGTACCACAGCGTATTCCAAGACGTCTGGAGCCCGACGACACGCAGCTTCTGACGCTTCTGAAGGCAAGAACGCACCAGACTCAGAACCTCCTCTTCGTTGGCCGGCGCGTAAATCTCCTTGGACCCACCGTACTCCGTGAACCCTGACCAATCCGCCAGGCGAATGGTTTCCATGTTCATCCGTTCCACCCCTGCTGCCTCCCCTTTCATGCGGGCCAAGTTCCACGTCGGCTTGTCTTGCCGGTCAGGAGGTTAGGTGCCGCAGCAGGTCGTTCGAGGCGAACACGTCACGGTAAAAGGTTAATTGCTCGCCCTTGAAGTAACACCCTCCCCGATGTCCGCGCCGCACCCAGGCCACACTTCCTTTGGCGATCACCTCTTGCGTTTCGTTGTCGACACAGTTCCACTCAAACCAAACGAACTCATGGTGAAACAGGACAATGGGCCAGGCCATGGTTACGCCGGGTTGTGCGATCAGGGCCCACCAGTGCTTCTCGCGCTCGGTTTGTTCCGCCAGGCCGCGATACGGACCGTCTTGACAGAAGTACACTAGATCCTTGTGGTATTCGGCGGTGAGCAGATCTCCTCGTCGCTGACGAAGTGCCTCGCAATGGGTCGGCCACCATTCACGGTTTTCTTGCTCAATCTGACTCAACGGATAATCGGGGCCGACTTCGGGAAGCTTCTCCTCTTTCAGAGCAAGGAAACGCTCTGCTTTCTCAATCAGCTCGCCAGCCACCTGGGCCGCCACAGGTACGGGACGCGAGTAGTCCGCCACCAGCTCCTTGTAATAGTTGATACGCTTTTTCATTCATAAATCCTTGTCTTGTGTTGACGGAGGGCGTTTGTACCAGGCTCGCGGTACCATGCGGATGCCCGACCCCGACCGCGGCCAGTGCAAGGGCCCGCCAGCCCAGGTGCGCGACACGCCCCGGATGGCCGTGATCACCCATCGCTTGTCTCGGGAATTCCGAGTTTCCCGATGTGTGAACGGCTATTCCGCAACTTTCACAAACCAACGTGCCTCCGATCGCCGAAGCGCTCAGACTCGGCCGCTCAGCCCAGGGGGGACAACTTCTTCACCCCGTTGTCCGCTCGTCTGGATTTCTCCTGAGGCAGAGGACTACTTCTAGTGTGGCAAGTATCCTTTCCCCGTTTGGAACCTATGTCAAGTTCTTTTTTGGTGTAGCTCTGGTGTAGCTCTGGTGTAGCTTCACTGCCGCCATCACCGACAAACTCACCGTCCAGTGCCTGCTCCGTGGAAGCGAATCAGTACATGCTTCTGATTGCTATTCAGGTTCTGGATAGTCTCGTGTAGGCGATTCTTGCGGCTGTGCCCCGGTTTCGGGGGAGGTGGATCGTCGATGAAGGGCGGCCATCCTCGCTCCTGATGTTGGGCGACGCGAAGACGGGCACGAAGACCAGACCCCCGAAGACGATGGCAGTCCTAGGCGGCATGGAGGCAAGGGCTGGGAAGCTCGGCGCGCTGGACGCTGCCGCCAAGGTCCGGGGTGAGAGGGGCCAGGCAATGACCTGCAAGAAACTGATCGGGGCAATGACGGCCCAGGGCTACTGGACCTCGCCCGGCGGCCAGACGCCGCACGCCACGCTCTACGCGGCCATCCTTCGCGAAGTCGTCGTCACGGGTACGAACGCACGCTTCAAGAAAACCGAACGTGCCAAGCCCACTCTTAAGGGGGCGACGTAACGTGTTCCGTACCCTTTCTTGCCCACGAGGAAGCCCACCCAGGCGGGGCCACTTCCAGTTGGTCGCCAAGTTCTGGTCAACTTCCCGTCTCCGTCGCGGCCGGCGCAAACGTGGGCGAACCGTGAGCCTCCTGCGGCGAGACGTACCGTACCGGCTTGCCCAACTTCCGGGCAAGCCGGATTTGCGCTTGCGCCCGAACGCTCTCCCGCCAGCCATCCAGGGGCAGGACTACCACTTCGCCCCAGCGCTCCAGATACTCACGGTCGAAGCGTTCCCAAGATTTTCAGTCCACCGATAGTCCGTGCTCCACGACCGAGTGCCTAGAGACGAGCGGCAAGAAGATGGCTTGCCCGGTGCGCATCAACGTGGCAGCTGGACAGCCGGCTGCGCGAAATCGTTGTTCACCCACAGCCGGGTCAGGATGGGAGCAAGTGATGGCCAGGTAAATCACCAGCGTCTCCTGGGTACTTTCCGTTCTTGTGGCAACCTGCGATGCAACTGAGGGCAGG
>JBGQLF010001390.1:0-3152 GCA_041499985.1 Gemmataceae bacterium | reverse complement strand
GGCCCGTCGGGAACCGCGGCTTCGCTTCGCCCTCTCGGCGAGCCACTTCTTGAACGAAGTCTGACTTTCACCGGACGGCTGACCGGAAAGGAGATTCGCGACACTAATGTCTTCGTCGATCTCCGGCCAATGGATACCTTGGCCGCTGGCGATGAGCCGCCACGAATTCCGCTCTTTCCCCGTCGCTTGCGCCAGCCGCGGATACCAGGCTAGCGGGACGGCGATGGTGCGGCCGTCGGATAGCTCGACGGACAACGTGTCCTCGGTTACGCTTGCTCGGGTCGCAACGGCTATTGGCGTCGGCATATGTCCATGCTATGTCGATCGCCTAAAGAACGCTAGCCTCTCGCACGAGTGCGCAGATTATTCCGGCGCGGGCTGGCGCTCACGTTGTCACATTTTCAGTTCTCTGTGGGCAATTGCAGCGCGGAATTGGTAAACTCTTTGGAATCCAATGAGGAAAAGGAATCGCCGACTCGCCCTACCGGTTTGCAACCATGCCTTCTGAGTCCGCCAACACCCTGGTGCGGCTGCTCCACGACAGCCAACTGCTCGAAGCGGAGCAGCTGGAAGAAGTCGTCGAGCGCTTGCAACCCAGCTTCCCCTCGTCGCGCGATTTGGCCAAGGAGCTCGTCCAGCGCGGCTGGCTAACGATTTATCAGGTCAAGCAGCTGTCGCAGGGCCGGGCCAAGCAGCTGGTGCTGGGTTCCTATGTCCTGCTGGAACCGCTCGGCGAAGGCGGGATGGGCGAAGTGTTCAAGGCCCGCCATCAGAAAATGGGCCGGGTCGTCGCCTTGAAGGTCATCCGCAAGGACCAAATGACCAATCCCTCCTCCGTACACCGGTTTCATCGGGAAATCCAGGCAGCTGCGCAGCTGTCCCACCCCAACGTCGTTCTCGCCTACGATGCCGCCCAGGTCGGCGACACGCATTTCTTCGCCATGGAATATGTCGAGGGCCTGGACCTCAGTAAGCTGGTCAAACGCCACGGTCCGCTGCCGATCGACCGAGCCTGCCACTACATCCGCCAGGCCGCCCTGGGACTCCAGCATGCCCATGAGCGCGGCCTGATCCATCGCGATATCAAGCCGTCCAACCTGCTGGTAACCCAGCCATCGGGTTCAGGAGAAGGCGGCGTGATCAAGATCCTGGATCTGGGTCTGGCGCGCTGGCAGGCCACGGAGAAGGAGAGTGGAGCCGACGGTCAGCTGACGAAGACCGGCGTGGTGATGGGCACGCCGGATTTCATGGCGCCGGAGCAGGCGGAGGATTCGCACCAGGTCGATATCCGGGCCGACCTGTATAGCCTGGGTTGCACGTTGTACTTCCTGCTCACCGCCCAGGTGCCGTTTCCCAGCTCGCAGATGTTGGACAAGCTGTTCAAACACAAGTTCGAAGAAGCGGCCCGGGTGGAACAACTGCGGCCCGAGGTTCCCGCGGCGCTGGCCGCCGTGGTCCGCAAACTGATGGCCAAGCAACCGGAAGACCGCTATCAAACGCCCGCGGAACTGGCCGCTGCCCTGGCAGCGCTCGAACTCCGGCCTTCAAGCGCTGCTTCGCTCCGGAAGTCAGCGGACCAGCGCCGTTTGACTCCGACCGAGCCGGAGACGCTGATTCGTGACGAACAGGTCACGCCGCCGGCGCTGAAGAAGGCCCTCCCCTCCCGCGTCTCCCGGCAAGCAGCTCCCAAACGGACGTGGCTCCTGCCTCTCGGGATCGGTGGCGGCATCCTGGCGGTCGGGCTGGCTTTCCTCCTGCTGGTGTTATCCTGGCCCCATTGGGCGCCGGCTGAGAAACGGTCGGGCGCGGAATCCACGCCGGTCGACGATCCGGTGGCTTTGGCCTTTCACGAACTGCGCGGACGCCTCGGCAAGAGCGATCCCGCCGAGCTGCGCCAGAGCCTGCTCGATTTCCGCCTCCGTCATCCCGGTCGGCCCCAGACCGTGCAGGCCGCCGAGCTGTTGATGCAGCTGCCCTCCGTCCTCGACGAACTGGACCCGGCCAAGATCCGGCAGGAAGAACGCGTGGGAGGACTCCCCAAAGACGTGGTCGCCGTGCTGGGCGAACACCGCTTGCGCCACTGGGGAAAGGTCCTGAGCGTGCGGGTGGCCCCGGACGGCAACCGGGTGGCCAGCGGCGGCGCCGACGGGGCGGTTCGGATCTGGAATCCGGCGACGGGCAAGGAGCTGCAAGTGCTCCGCTCCGACGCGGGACCCGTCCACAGCGTGGCCTTCTCTCCCGATGGCAAGACGCTGGCCGGGGGCTGCACGAACCTCGTGAAGCTCTGGGAGGTGGCCTCAGGCAAGGAACTGGCCAGCCTTTCCGGCCACAATGGCCCCGTGCGAGCCGTCGCCCTTTACGGCAACCTGCTGGCCTCGGGAGGTGACGACCGGACGGCTCGCCTGTGGGACTGGGTAGCGCGGAAAGAGTTGGCCAAGCTGCCCGGACATACCGCGCCGGTCGCCGCCGTGGCCTTTGGTCCCGGAGGCCGGATGCTGGTGACGGCCAGCCAGCACGTTCAACTCTGGGACGTGGCCACGCGCCAGAAGCGCGCCGAATGGAAGCATGGGCCGGCCGTCCTGGCGCTGGCGTTTAGCCGCGACAACAAAATGCTGGCGACGGGGAGCGCGGACAAGACCGTCAAGCTGTGGGATCTGACACAGAGTACCGAACAATCGTCGTTTACGCTGGACGGCCCGGTCAGCGGTCTTGCGTATGGTCCCCCCGAGAGTCAGCTCCTGCTGGTGCTGAGCAACGGTCGCGCCCGGCTGCTGAACACGGCGACGGGGAAAGAAGTGAGTGCCTTGTCGGGAGAAGCCGCGGCTGTCGATATCGCTGCCGATGCCAAGACGGTGGTGGTGGGGCTGGCCGGCGGAGCGGTACGCCTCTGGAGCTGGCCCCTCAAGGATCGGTTCGCCTTACGCGGACACGGGGCGGGGCTCCGCTGGCTCGCGTTGACGCCGGACAGCAAGACGCTGCTGGCGCTGAGCGGGGACCGCACTCTGAAAACGTGGAATCTCGCTACGGGGCAGGAACGGGCGACGGTGGCGGGGCCGGTCCATGCCGCGGCCCTGGCGCCGGACGGGCAGACGCTGGTGCTGGGAACGAGCACGGTCCAGGTGGGGGACGTGACCACGGCAAAAGCCAGGATC
>JBGQLF010001389.1:0-3152 GCA_041499985.1 Gemmataceae bacterium | reverse complement strand
CTGGCACCACTCCCGCCGCCGCTACCGAAGGTGGCAAATTGGTAGGGGTCCGCGCAGTAGGGGTCATCGTAAAATGGCCCGGTGCCGGCGCCGCCTCCGTCGGTTGGGGACGGCCCGCTGGCATAGCGGTTGATGTACTCGGGGGAGCTGGCCAACGCCGCTAGCAGCTGGTCCGGTCCTAGCCCCTGACCAAGCTGCCCGCTCCAGTAGGTCAGTCCGTTCGAGTCGGGGCTGCGCCCCTGGAGCAGTTGGTAGGCATCACTGACCAAGCGGTCGTCTGCCTCGACGCTGGCCACGATCCTCAGGGCGACGTCGGATCGCAGTGATCCGTTCTGGAGGACCTGGTTCCAGTCCGCCAGGCCGGCGGGTTCGGCCGGGCGACCGAGCACCTGCTCGTAGACCGCGTTGAGCCAGCTGTTGGTATCGCTCGCGTGGGTCTGCAAGAACTCGTCCGACGCCAGGACGACCGCCTCGAACTGTTGTTCGTTCAGGCCATTCTGAAATCGTACCAGCCAGTTGTTCACCTCAGTCCGGGAGGGCGCGCGGCTCAAGAAGAGTTCGTAGGCGGAGCGGATGACATTGGTTTGGAACTCGGGGCTACTGACAAAGGCCGAGGCGATGGTCGCCGTCGGTGTGCGGTTGTCCTGTGCCGCGAGCCAGCCCGCTATTTCTGCTGGCTGCGGCGTGCGGTGCAACAGGTTGGTATAGAGTGAAACCACGTACGGCGTCGAAGAGGGAATGGCTCGCTCTTCCAGCGCCTCGATCTCCGGCACAAAACGGTTTGGGGCAGGGAACGAAAGCGACATGACGAGGACCTCCTTACGGCAAGGGTTGTTTCGTCCGGGTGCTGCGGCCAACCCTGCCGAGAGGTCTCTTCCCTGAGCGTCAGCCCTGGAGGGGTGAGAAACCAAGTTGCGAGACGATCACTTCTGTGCCTCCTCAAGCAAATCCAATGCCAGATGGCTTCCGTCTTATCCTCTCAAAAAACGGCTGAAAAACGCGGGGAACTAGCGACACGCGGTTCATGGAGCGCTGCGCGCGGCGTCTTTCTGCTCAACGCGGGCAAATCTTGCTCGCCCAGGTGGCGGAAGCATCCGCGCCCGTTAGCGGCGCGCATCTCCTTGGGGAAGCACAGGGACCTGAACGGGCACCGGCTGGGCCTCGGGGAGAGCGCAGCGCGGGGGCTTGCCCATGGCCCAGTAAAGACGAAACTGGTTCCGATTGAAGGCGATCGTCTCATCGAGGTAGCGGAGCCGGTTGCGGTAAAGCTGCTGTTCGGCGAGCAAGGCTTCCAGCGGGTCATACTGCCGGGCCGGTCCGGCGAAGCCGAAGGCTGCCCTGGAGAGCCGGGTCCACATCTCTTCGGACTCGCGGACCGACTCCTGCGCGCTCCGTAACGCGCGCTCCCCCGCTAGGACCTGCTTGGCGGCCGCCGCCACTTCGGCTCCAACCTGCGCTTGGATTTCTAGCAGGTGCAGGTTGGCTTGATTGTAGCGGCTGCGCGATTCCTTGACTCGGAACCAATCGCCCAGGCCGCCGTTGCGCAGCTCCCACGAAGCCTGGGCCACGATGTCGTCCCGGCGGCCGGTGTTGCCGAGTACCGGAGTGCCACCCTGGAAGGAGCCTTCGTAAAAGAAGACCTGTAAAGTCGGTATCAGCGGCCGGACCTTGTTGCCACGCCACTCGATCAGCGCGGCCTGGATCAGGGCCCGGCTCTCGGCCAACTCGGGGCGGTTCAACAAGGCCACGGCAATGAACTCGTCGAGCGGCCCGCTGATAGGAACCAGGGCGATTGGCACCACCGTCCGGTCCGCGGGAATCAGGTCCACGACCGGGTCCAGCAGTAAGAGTTGGGCCAAGCGGGCCGAAGCGACTCCCGTGTCCCCTTCCAGGTTAATTCGTTCCTCCCGCAGCGCGGCCACTTCGGCGCGGGCGCGGTTGGCGTCCGCGGTTGTCTTGCCCAGGCCGTTGCGCTCAGCCTGCTCGGCATAGGCAAGCATCTGTTCGGCATTGGTCAGAGCCTCCGCATTGACCGCCAAGGCTCCGTAAACGCGCAAAAGGTCGAGGTAGGCAGAGGCAACTTGGAGCTGCACGTCAAACTCCACCGCGCGCGCGCGGGCCACGACCGCATTCTGCACCTGGCGGGCAATGCGCGGGAGAAAGAGAGCATCGGCGAGGGAGTAGTCGAGGGTGAGGCCAGCTCCCAGAAAGAAGTTGGTCTTGACGGTGTCAAACACGCGGCCCATAGCATTCTGAACGTTACCGTCGTGATGATAGAACGTGGGCACAAAGGTGGGGGACTGGGGGTTCCCGCCGATCCAGGCGTTCGGAATCCACAGAACCGCTGCCTCCTGGCGTCGGGCGTTCGCTTCCTGGACCCGTTCCCGGGCCAGGGCGATGGTCGGGTTCGCGGCATTGACCAGAGTCAAGGCGTAGGCGAGGTCAATGGGCAACGTCGTTGGGCTCGGCGTGGCAGGGGCTGGCAGCGGTTCTGGCCGCGCGTCGGCCGCGGGCGCAGCTCTGGGCGGCGGCAGCTGGGCCGGCTGCTGGTCAGGAGCGGCGCGTAGGCGATCGGCCGGCTCCTCCGGACTGGCGGGGGGCATCACATCCTGGGGGTCTGCGGCTGACGGCGCCGACACCGCCTGGCTTCCCCGGTCCGCCGGCATAGGAGTGGCCCGCGTATCCCCCCAGACGCTCGCGCCGCCGCAGACCGTCAGGCCGACCGTGCCCCAACCGATGCCTTGCAGAATGAGTTCCCGGATGCCCGCCATCGCCTGCCTCCTTGCCCTCGATATCAACGGGCGCCTGACCTACCAACTGGTCGGCTCGGCGGCCCGGACCGCCTGCCCATCACTGAGCTCACCCTGGTTGCAGGCCACGATCAGCTCCTCGCCGGTCAGCTCGCGCCGGACTTCCTGTCCGTTCAAGTGCTCCAGCACTGCTACCTTGGCGACACGTCCGTCGTCGACTTGCACGTCCACCGGGGCGCGCACCGCATGGCCATTCTTCACCAAAAAGATGTAGGACCGCCCCCCCTGACTGAACACGGTCGTGCTCGGGATGAGGCGGGCATCGCGGAAGTTATGGAGCACCAGGCGCATCCGTCCGAACATGCCGGGGAGCAGTTTACCGTCCAACCCAGCAGTCGACTT
>JBGQLF010001388.1:0-3153 GCA_041499985.1 Gemmataceae bacterium | reverse complement strand
TCCAGGAAAGGGTGGTAGGCACAGAGGCGCAGCCCCATGCTGCGGTGTTGCGATTATGCAGGCTCGGTCGCAGCGACGCAAGCCGCTGGGAAAGAACTTACTGGACACAGTCGCCTGCACACGATACATCAAGACCATCGAACTCGACAGGTTCCCTGTTCGTCCGGGCGTCCATTTTTGCAATACTGGCATCGCCAATATTCTGTTCCTGCCGAGACGCCGACACGGAGCGATCCAAGAGCGCATTTCGATGAAACACTACAAAGTGATCATTGAGAAGCATGTTGACGGTTACGTCGCTTACCCGCTCGGTCTGAAGGGGGTCGTGGTCGGGGAAGGCGATAGCTACGAAGCAGCCTTGGCGGACGTCAAGTCGGCCATCCGCTTTCACCTTGAGACCTTCGGCAAAGAAGTTTTCGAATTGGAGTCTCCTGTCCTGGAAGCCTTCGTCGCCGAAGCGGATGTAATAGCCTGATGGCCAAGTTTCCCGTGGATGCTCCCCAATGAAAATCACCCAAGTGCGTCTCACCGGTCTCTCCGGCGGCACCGTCGATGGCGGCTGGCCCGGCGGCATGAAGCCGGACGAAGATCTCAACACCCTCGTCGAAGTACTCACCGACGAAGGCCTGATCGGCCTCGGCTGCGCCATGACTAGCAAGGCCCTTGTCGAAGCCGCCGTGCAGCTGCTCCGGCCGCTGCTGATCGGCGAGCGCGCCGACGAACCGGCGCGCGTCAGCGAAAAGCTGCGCCAGAGCACGTTCTGGCAGGGCCGAGGCGGCGCCGTCGAACACGCGATCAGCGGCATCGACATCGCCCTGTGGGACCTCATGGGTAAGATTTGCAACCAACCGGTGGCCCGGCTCCTCGGCGGCTTCTACCGCGAGCGCATCAAGCCGTATGGCTCCATCCTCTTCGACGAGCCGCCGCGCCTGCGTGAGACGCTCCAGCAAACAGTGGCCCGCGGCTTCAAAGCGATCAAGCTGGGCTGGCGTCCCTTCGGCCGGCGCGACCGCAAGGCCGACGAATTGTTGATGCAAACGGCCCGAGACACGGTGGGCCCCGGCGTCGAGCTGATGGTGGATGCCGGCGGCAGCGAGCAGTTCTGGCCGCATGGCTACAAATGGGCCCTGGAAACGGCGAAGATGCTCGCGGCCTACGACGTGGTCTGGTTCGAGGAGGCCCTGCCGCCGGACGATCTCGAAGGCTACATCGAGCTGCGGCGGCACGCCCCCGTGCCGATCGCGACCGGTGAGGTCTTGACCCGGCGACAAAGCTTCAAGCCGTTCCTGGAGCGCCATGCCGTGGATATCATCCAGCCGGATTGTACCAAGTGCGGCGGCCTGACGGAAGCGTGGCGCATCGGCTGGATGGCCTATGAACACAACATCCTGCTGGTGCCGCACGGCTGGAACACCGCCGTGGGATTGGCCGCCGATCTGCATCTGACCGCCGCTCTGCCCGTGGCTCGCTACGTCGAGTACCTCACGCCGTCGCCGTACCTCGACCTGCTGATCAAGCAGCCGTTTCGGCCCGATGCGGATGGCTACCTACACGTGCCCACCGCACCCGGGCTTGGCATCGAACTCGATCGCGAAGCGCTGAAGCGGTTTGGCTTTTGAGCCGGTCGAAATCCCTCTACTAAGGTGCAGATGCTCTCCTTCTTGGGCTCTGCATTGACTTTTCTAGTCCAATCGGTCTAATAATAAGGAGATCGCTCTCGCTGCTGGCCCTTGCTTGGCTCGCTGCCACCCGGCGCAACGAACAGTTTTGTTCCTTTGGGTCCGCGTTTTATGAGGCATGCACAAGTCGACCTTACGCGCCTGCGCCGTGAACAGATTGTCGAAGCGGCCGTGGCCATCATTACCGAGCAAGGACTGCAAAACCTGTCGCTGTCCGAAATCGAGAACAGGGCCGGCATGAGCCGGGGCCAGCTGACCTACTATTATCCGACCAAGGAAGATATTCTACTCGCGGTCTTCGATCGCTTGCTGCTGTTGACGTACCAGCGCATCGGCCAACCGCAAGGGCAGGACTGTGCCGAGGCCAGCGGTTGGGACTGGGTATGCCATCTGCTGGAACGCTTGTTGTCCCAGGCGCCGGCCAACACGCAGTTCGGCTGCCTGCAATACACGTTCCTGTCACAGATCGGCCACCGCGAGGATTTCCGCCAGCGCTTGGCCACCCTCTACGAGGAATGGCGCAGCCATATGTCGCAGGGCCTGGCCAGCGACCTGGCCGAGCGCCGGCCCGCCCGACAGGTTTCGCCCCGGGCACTGGCTACCCTGGTGCAGGCACTGTTGCACGGCCTGGCGATGCAGCGCGCCGCGGACCCGAATGCCTTCGATAACGAGGAAATGCTGGATCTTTGCCTCGACTTACTAGGTACCTATTTGGGGAACACGCCCCGCGCTCGCAAGAAGCGCACGCCCGCGGCGAATAAGAGATCAGCTCCGGCACGTGCCGCCTCCTCCACGCGGCCCGCCGGGCGATCGAGCACCAAGGGGGTGAACGGTGAGCGAACCCGTCGATAACCATGCCGCTTCGGATGCATCTGCATCGGTAAGGCCTGCGCCAGCTGCGAGCAACTCCGTGACCCTCCGCGATCGGGTGCGCTCGTTGCGCTTGCCAGACCAGTCGGCCTCGACACGGGCGTCGAGTTCGTGGCTGGCCTGGCTGTTGGTCTTGATCTTGTCGGGAAGCACCGCCTACCTGGGCTACGTGGCCTACGGCTATTCGCAGGCCGCCAGCCAGCTCGGGCAGGAGACTGGTCCCGAGGGGTCGAAAGCCACGCCCGGAAAGTTGCCGGCGACGACCACAGCAGCTCCACTGGCTGCTTCCGGCAAAGTCGCGCTGGAGTCCAAGGGATATATCATCCCGGCTCACCAGATCCAGGTCAGTCCCAAGATCGGCGGCATGATCTTCTGGCTGCACCCGCGCTTTGAAGAAGGCCAACGCTTCACGGAGGGGGAAGTGCTGGCCCGTCTGGAGGACGTGGATTACCGCACCGATCGCGATCATTACCAGGCCGGGCTCCGCATGACCCAGGAGCGCCTGCGAGAGCTCAAGAACGGCTACCGGTCGCAAGAAAAAGAACAGGCGCGAGCGGATCTGGACGAACAGGAGGCCAACCTGAAGCAACTCCAGCTGGACCTG
>JBGQLF010001387.1:0-3158 GCA_041499985.1 Gemmataceae bacterium | reverse complement strand
GCGGAAGCGGTGACCGCGTCGATGGTACAGCGGCAGTTGGGGCAGGTGAGTTGCATGAGCCTATCTCCGCGCAAGATGAGGGCAAGTTGGCTGCATTCTGACCCGCCGGTCCACGGCGGTCAATCAAGAAGCGTCCTGGTATTGCAACGTGCTGGATAGAGCACTAAGCTAGTAGCATGAGTACCACACCCCCCACCTACAAGTACCTGACCCGGAAGCCGAAATCGGTTTACAAGCAGCTCTTCATCAAGGATCGCTGGATCGCGGCGCGCACTCTGTACGGTAAGTACGTCCGCGATGAAACGCCGATGACGCCGGAAGAGATCGCCGCCGATTATGACCTGCCGCTGGAGGCGGTCCTGGAAGCGATTGCCTACTGCGAGTCCAACCCGCCGGAAATCCTGCAAGACTGGGCACGGGAAGAGGCGCTGCTGGAAGCGACCGGGATGAACGATCCCGACTATTGGAAGACGGGCAAGCGCCGCCTGCTCACACCCGAGGAAATGGCCCGGCTGAACCGCCTATGAGGCTCTACCTGGACGACGACAACGCCTCAGGGTTGTTGGCCCGGCTGCTACGACGGGCAGGACGCGCCAGTTGGTGGACAGGAATAGCGGCCAGGACTAGGGAATCAACCCCGCGCGCCCGACCTGGCCAAAGCGCCTAATAGACGCATTGCATATCTCTTAACGGTTTTCTCATGTCAACCAGGAAACCTCAGCGGCTCTCGGATTCTTGGCCCATGAGCCACTGATTTCTCTTGCAGATTGCATTTGGCTCGTTAGATTAGGTGTTCAACTTGCTCGGTCCTGGGGAGATTCATGGTTCGCAGCGCTCTCCTGACAAAGGTAAACACGATGTCCGGGCGGCAAACGAGAACGCGATGAAGCTGCTAGCCGGTTGGCGATGGGTACGGCGATTTGCCGGAGTGGCTCTGGCGCTCCTGGCCGGCATGTTGCTTGCGCCTTCCGCTGCGCGCGGCCAGTGCGGTCATTATGTCCTTTTCGGGTCCAAGACCAGCAACAACGGGATCCCGAACGCCTCACAAGATGCCCCCGAGGCTGTACCCCTCACGGTACCTGCTCATCCCTCGGTGCCGCCAGGCAACCACACTCCCTGTTCCGGGCCGATGTGTTCACGCGGGTCCGATTCACTGCCGTTGGCACCCATCTCACCTTCGCACGTAACAGGGAATCAATGGGGTTGCCTGACCACCCTCGCTACCGCGATCGAATCGGAACCTGCCACGCTCTTCTGGGATGAGAAGAGAGCAGATCCTCGGCGCCATCTCTCGATCATCTATCACCCTCCGCGCTCTCCGCGGTCGCCTTTTCTTTCCTGACAACCCTGGAAAGTAGACTCTAGGAACTGAGCACGACCAGGCTCCGTCGGTGCTCCCGGCACTGGTAGCGGGGACACTCCCGAGTTCCGTGCACCGGTGCCCAACCGTGCGAGCCGAGTGGCCCGTAGTCCTGGTCGTTGGGGGCCGTGACCCTTGCGCTGTCATCATTCCCTGTGTTAGTATGTAGATGGCTTCATCACCTGTTTGGAGGATTTCCCATGGTCCGGCGTCGTTCCGCCTTTACGCTCATCGAGCTGCTGGTGGTCATCGCCATCATCGCCGTGTTAATCGGTCTGTTGCTGCCCGCCGTGCAAAAGATCCGCGAGGCCGCCAGCCGCATGAAATGTCAAAACCAGCTTCACCAGGTCGGCCTGGGTGTCCACAACTACCATGACGTGTACGGCCGTTTTCCCTATGGCAAGGGGTCGGACTATCGCAACTCGCCGTTGGTTCCGGGCGTTCCGGTTTATCCGCGCTGGTCGGTCAACACACTGCTCCTGCCGTACATCGAGCAAGACAACCTGTACAAGAGCATCAACTTCGATTATCCGCCGGAGACGCCCGGCATGGAGGGGCCGCTGATCAACTTCATGCCTGCCTATCAGAATCCCCAGCGGATCAACGCCGCCGCCTGCCGCACGGTGGTGTCCACCTACCTCTGTCCTTCGGACTCCGCGGGTCAACCTACCGACTGGCCGGGGCAGAATAACTACGTGGCCAACCTGGGAACGCAATTCCTGTGTGACTTGAGTGAGCAACTGCCCAGCACCATCAACCCCAACGAAAAACCCAATGGCATCTTCTATTACCTGAGTAAAGTTCGTCTCACCGATCTGACGGATGGCTCGAGTAATACGGTTCTGTTCAGTGAAAAGATCCGGGGGAAGGGCACGCCCGACCCGCGCAGCGATATGTTCATCATGACCAACACGGATACACTCGATCTCACTTACCAGACGTGCACCGGCCTCAATCCGCAGACGGCCACGCCCTTGATGAGCAAGCAGGGCTACAGCTGGTGCATGGGAGAGATGTGCTGCACCACGTACAACCACGTGGCGGGTCCGAACACGATCACGTGTGCAGGCCAGGGTTTCCCCGGCACGATGGCGAACATGGCGATGCAGGTGCCGCCGTCCAGCTATCATCCCGGCGGGGTCAATGCTTGCATGGGGGACGGCTCCGTGCGTTTTATCGGGAACAACATCTCGCTGGCGACGTGGCGAGCCCTGGGCACCCGCAGCGGCGGCGAAGTGCTTGGTAGCGACTTCTAATTCACGAACCCGGTGGTAGTGGCCGATTCACCGTAGCCGCAAGCGTCTCGCTTGCGGGCTTGCCGGAAGCTGACAAGCGGGACGCTTGTCGCCACGGAACGGACAACCTCACCGAGTGCGTGTATAAGAGGAGGTAGGGCGATGCGACGTCGGAGCGCATGCTGGTCTGTCCCGATCCTCGCCGGGGGACTACTGCTGGCTCAGGGTGCTGGCTGTGGCAGCAACAAAGGTTACGATCGTTTTATCCCCACGGAGAGTACGGCTCGCAAGGCACTGGAGACGGCCCTGACCGCCTGGCAAAACGGCCAGCGTCCCGGTCGCATCGACACCGGACCACCCGCGCTGGATGTGATCGATGCCAAATGGAAGGCCGGCCAAAAGTTGGCCAAGTATCAGATTTTGAAAGAAGAAGCCCAGACGGGGCCGAAATGGTTTTCAGTCCGTCTGACCTTGCAGAATCCTTCGGCCGAACAAGTGGTGCGCTATGTGGTTCTGGGCCAGGACCCGATCGGGGTGTATCGCGAAGAGGACTTCAAACAATT
>JBGQLF010001386.1:0-3176 GCA_041499985.1 Gemmataceae bacterium | reverse complement strand
GTTCCTCGCTCCCCTGGGCGTTAGCGAGAGCCTGGCGGTGAGCCTGGCCTTCTTGTGGTTTTCCGTCTTCACGGCCGCGAGCCTGTGCGGTGGCGGCGTCTACCTCTTGGGCCATTTTCCTCGACCGGAGGGCTCCCCCGATCATGAACCTGTCCATCGTGATTCCGATCAAGGACGAACGCGACAACCTTCAACCGCTCTTGGAGCGGTTAGAGCAAGTTCTCGACCCGCTCGGGCTCAGTTATGAAGTGATCGTCGTCGATGATGGGAGCGTCGATGGCTCGTTCCCGGTCCTGGAGCAGTTGGCGGCGCGGGACCGTCGGGTCAAGGTCGTGCGCCTGCGCCGCAACTTTGGCCAGACCGCGGCCTTGCAAGCCGGCATCGACTGGTCCAGCGGCGACATCCTCGTGACGCTGGACGGTGACTTGCAGAATGACCCCGCCGACATTCCCCGGCTCTTGGACAAGTTGGCCGAGGGCTACGACGCAGTCCTGGGCTTGCGGGCGAACCGTCAGGATCATTTTTTTATCCGCAAAGTGCCCAGCTTGATCGCCAACTGGCTGATCCGCAAGGTGACCGGCGTGCACATCAAGGACATGGGCTGCACGTTGCGGGCGATGCGGCGCGATCTGGCCGAGGCGCTGCCGCTATATGGCGAGATGCATCGCTTTGTACCGGTGTTGGCCCAGCAATACGGCGGCCGATTGGCGCAGATCCCGGTCCGGCACCATCCGCGCAAGGCCGGCCAAACCAAGTACAACCTCTGGCGCACCGTCCGCGTTGTGCTCGACCTGATCACGGTGAAGTTTCTGCACAATTACCTGACTCGGCCGATGCACGTGCTGGGACTGGCCGGACTCGTCTCGATGGGCCTGGGCGGAGTCAGCTTGTTGGCCACGGTCTGGATCAAGGCACGCTATGGCATCTTCATGACCGGGAACCCGCTGCTGCTGCTGAGCGTGATGCTGGAATTGGTCGGCGTGCAGTTCATCTCGATGGGACTGCTCGGGGAAGTGCTGACGCGGACGTACTTCGAGAGTCAGGGGAAGACGGCGTATACGGTGCGGAGTACGCTCAACCTGGAGGAACCGGCGAAGCGGCGGGCGGCATAGGTGAGGCCAGCAAGTCACCAGACGCAAAGAATAACAACGGCTTGGCGAAGGCTGGTATACTAGCCTGTGGTGTGTCGTTTACGTTCTGCAATGAAGCTTTGACGAGGCTTCCTCATGAAGCGGCCCAAGTATGAGATCTTTGAGGATGAACATCCCGACATTATCGAGGAGCTGAAGAAGTTCACCGATGATCTGGAGCCGTGGCTGGACACTCCGAATGAGCGGCTGATGGGGCGCAAGCCGCGGGATCTGATTGGCACCGACCAGGAAATCCATCTACGCAATTTGCTGCGGCGGATCAAGCACGGAATTCCGACATGAACCTCGCGGTCTGTGCCGCACTCCGTCGCGGTCCGGAGACCCGCGTCTGGTATCGCGCCGTGGAGCCCAGGTTCTGGCAGACCGCGCTAAGGACCGTACAGACCAAGAAGTGTCCCAGTCGGTACAACGCGGGTGCTGCTGCTACGCCACCGTTCGAGGTCCTCTACCTGGCGGAAGATCATCAGGTTGCTCTGTACTAAGTGCGGGCCCTGCATGGCCCCGCTTTTCCCCAAGCCGGGCGTGTGGTGATCCCGAACCCACAGCAGGCGTGGACCATCCTCAATGTGCGCGTTACACTTCAACAGGTTGCGGACCTGACGCGAGTTCCCGAGCAGACCTTGCTGGGCATGACCGCCCAAGAACTCACGGGAGACTGGGAGGGCTATCAGGAACGTCGGCCGCATGATTCGGTCAGCCAGCCTGTGGGCATCGCACCAACCCAAGCCTTGGGACAAGCGCTTTCTGCGGTTCCCGGTTTGGAAGGATTCCGCACGCTCTCGGCGAGGCTGCCCGCCCAGATGATCCTGGTGGTGTTCCCGCGGAAGTTGCAGCCGGGTAGTGGCATCGAATTCTCGGATGGGATGGGGCGAACGCATGTGATCAAGCCGCGCCGGCAGAGACGTCGGCTGGCCCCGTGACCAGGGTGGTTGGTTCTTTCCCGCCTTCGCGCCTGCTCAGGACCTGTCTCCCTTCACTGCCAAGCGTGCCACCAAAGCCCGCTGGGTCGCCACGAGCTCCTGCCGCAAGGTTTCCACATCGGGCAGCTTGGTCAAATACTGCGAAGCGAAGACCTGCGTTTTGATCCCGCCCGTGGCATACTTGACCACGGCATCGTTCTTGTCGCTGCACAAAATCACCCCAATCGGGTCCGCTTCACCGGGCAGGGTCAGATGCTCCTTGGCGTAGTTGAGGTACAAGTTCATCTGCCCGGCATCGGCATGGCTGAACTTCCCGGTCTTGAGGTCCAGGAGGACCAGGCCACGCAGACCGCGATGGTACAGCACCAGATCGATGCGATACCAGGTATCACCGACGCGAATGCGTTTCTGCCGCGCGACAAACGTGAAGCCGGCGCCCATCTCGAGCAAGAACCACTCCAGGTGCCGAATGAGGGCCTCTTCCAGCTCGGTCTCGCTGTACTCGTCTTTGAGATTACGAAACTCCAGCAAGTAGGGATCGCGCAGTTCGTCCTGTACGGAGACGGCATCTTCAGGCTTGGGCTGGCGGCCTTTCTCCAAGAGGACCGCTTGCCGTTTGGAGTGGGCTGTGCGCTCGTAAAACTGCGTGCTGACCTGGCGGTCCAGTTGCCGCACCGACCAGCCGCCGCGGATCGCTTCGGCCTCGTAGAAGGCGCGGGCGTGCGGTTTGGCGACCGACATCAGGCGGACATAGTGGGACCAGGGAAGTGGGAACGCGGTGGCGAGGGCCATGATGTCCAATGGGTCGAGAACTGGGCGAATGGCGGGCACCAGGGAAGATTCCCTTGTCGGGATGGCTGTTCTTGATTCCTCCTCGGAAATGCCAGACGGTGTCTGCCATTTGGCACGGGCCTCGAATTTGCCAGACGCTGTCTGGCAAATCTCCCAGCCCAGATAGAAGCTTCGCATCTGTTGAAGGTTTTGCCGCGAGAAACCCCGGCCATGCTTGGTCGTGAGGTCTTGGGCCAACCGCTTGAGAAGGCCTTCCCTATACTCCGCCCGCGCCTTGCCGCCTTGCTCGAACTCGACGATGCGCCGGCCTACC
>JBGQLF010001385.1:0-3177 GCA_041499985.1 Gemmataceae bacterium | reverse complement strand
GTCGGGCGGCCCGACGGATCCTGGTAATGCAGGTCAGCCGGCAGCCCAAGCACATGGAACACCGTCGCCATCAGGTCCTGCGGCGTGATCGGCGTTGTCTTGGGAAGCTCGGCCTTGGCATTCGATTCGCCGATGACCTGCCCCATCTTCAGCCCCCCGCCGGCCAGGGCCAAGGTGCTGAGCGGCGCCCAGTGATCGCGGCCGGCGCCACCGTTGATGCGCGGCGTTCGGCCAAATTCTCCGGTGATGACGAGAAGAACCTCGTGTTCCAGACCGCGCAGCGCCAGGTCTTGCACCAGGGCCGTTACGGCGCGATCGACTTGCGGCCCGAGCTTCTTCATGCCGTCCACAATCTGGCCGTGCATGTCCCAGCCGCCGAAGTGGATCGTCACGAAGCCCGCCCCCGCCTCGCACAGGCGACGCGCCAGGAGCATTTGTTGGCCGAGGCCCGGGCCGTACGCATCACGGGTGCGCGGATCCTCGCGATTGATGTCGAAGACCTCACGCGCCCGGCTCTGAATGAGATCGAAAGCCTGCGTCTCGAAGCTATCCAGCCCTTGCAGCAGGCCGCTGCGGTCGAGATGCCGGTCCAGGGTGTCGAATTCTTTCAGGAGGTTCCGGCGCTCGTCGAGGCGGTCCAACGCGATGCGCAGGTTCAGGTTGTTGCGGGCGTTGCCACTGACATCAAAGGGCGAGTAGGCGGCTCCCAACCACGCCGGACCATCGCCCAGGATCCCGCTGAGACGCACATACGTCGGTAGTCCGCTGCCGGGGCTGTTGGCGCCGCGCACGCGGGCCAAAATCGAGCCGACGCCTGGCTTGATGGGAGGTTGGCCGTTGTCGGCCGGCGGATAATCGTAGCCGGTCATCACCCAGTGCGTGCCGCCGCCATGACCCGAATTGCCATGCGCGAACGAGCGCACCAAGGCCAGCTTGTCGGCGACCTGGGCCATCCGAGGAAATACACCACCCAGCTCGATACCTGGGACATTGGTTTGAATGGCGCCAACGGCGCTCCGGTATTCTGCCGGAGCCGACATCTTCGGGTCAAAGGTCTCGATGTGAGTGGGACCGCCGCCGAGCCACAACCAGATCACCGATGTGTTCTTAGTCGATTCGCCGGCTGTGAGCGCAGCCGCTCGCGCCCGTAGCAGATCGGGCAGCCCAAAACTGCTCAAGCCGAGTAGGCCCACCTTCAGAAAGTCACGGCGGCTGCTACCGTCGCAGGTGGGATGGTGGCGGGTTTTCCAAAGCTTCAGCATGAGACGCTCCTTGTTGCTCGAGACCCGTGAGGACTCACTGCGAGAGACCAAGGGTGGGGTGCGGGTGGCCGGCAGCAAGTAACGGGCTCCCCCGGTAGGTAAGGAACACCACTTCAACCCAGCGTAGGCAATTGGTGAATCTGAGTCAATCGGATTGCCCTGATGAGTTGGCCGCATCAACGGGCTCGAGGTCGAAACGGATACCGGTTCGACGCCTGTCCTCGACGCTTCGCCTGATCTTTCGACTCCGATTAGCCGGGCCATCCGGACGCTGCTGAAGAGTAGACTCCGCAGTGGGTCACCCGGAAACATGGATGTGAAATGTGACCGATCGAGAAAATAAAACTTCCCTTGCTCGGGCTGTGCACTATACTGGCGTCCTGGTTGTGCGGCTGGCAGGCTCAGCCAGCCAGGCTCTCAGAATCGAACTCGCACCCTCGCCACCCAGGACCGATCCCTCGCGGTCGAAGAGCTGCCCGCCGAGGAACGGGGGTGGTGAATCTGAGGCTCTTGCACGGTTGGACTCAGAACAGAGATCGTGGCGCTGTTCCAAGTGTCGGCACGTACAGGGATCCGGCGCTGGCAGGCGCTAGGCTCGAAGCGGCACGGGGTCCTCGGTGGTCCGATCCGGGACGCCGGGGGAGATCGGCGCTTGTTCGCGCGCGCCGTTTTCTTGTCAGCACCAGGACCAAACTTTCGCCACGACTCATGGCGGAGTAGGTGCATCGAGACGGGCCCGATCGCTGAAGTGCCCTTCCCCGGGAGGCATCCATGGCTCCAGGAGAAATGGTCAAGGAACTACTCCGACGCTGGGAAGAACTTCGCCAGCAGGGGCAGCTTCTCTCTGTGGAGGAGCTGTGTGCCGATTGTCCGGAGTTGGTGCCCGAGTTGAAACAGCAGATGGAGGTGCTGACGTCCGTCGAAGCGCTCCGAATGCCCCTCCAGCGCCAGGAGACTCGCTCGTACTTGCCCCAGCCCGACGCCGCCCGAAACCGCGAACGCGAGATCGGTGACCAGACGGGTGTCGATCAAGTGGCTTCGGGGCAAAACCCGTCTTCTCCGAAACAAGCGTCCACGTTGATTCCAGCTTCTGAGGCTGGCATTGCGGCAAATGCAGCCGACTCCGTTGAAGGAAGTCCCGTGGGCCTGCCGCCGGTTCAGGTACCCACGACTGCCCCCTATCTTGCTGCAAGAGAGCCTAAGGGCAGGCAAACCCTGGAAGAACCGGCCCTGGCTCGCGGAGCGCGGACAGCTGGTTTCGAACTTCCCGCCGTCGCCGACTATGACCTGGTCGGTGTGCTCGGCCACGGCGGGATGGGGGTGGTTTACAAGGCCAACCAGATCAGTCTTCCCCGCCCGGTCGCGCTGAAGATGATCAAGGCAGCAGCGCACGCGCAACCCGAGGAACCGCTCCGCTTCCGCAGCGAGGCCGAAGCCGTCGCACGGCTTCAGCATCCCAACATCGTCCAGATCTACGAGGTCGGGGAGCAGAATGGCCTCCCCTACTTTTCCCTGGAGTATGTCGAAGGGGGCAGCCTGGCGAGTGCACTCAATGGAACGCCTGAACAGCCCCTTCCGGCCGCCCAGCTGATGGAGTTGCTCGCCCGGGCCATCCACGTCGCGCACCAGCGGGGAATCATCCACCGCGATCTCAAGCCGGCCAACGTGCTCCTCACGGCTGACCGCGTACCCAAGATCACCGACTTCGGCCTGGCCAAGCGACTCGACGTCGAGACCGGCCAGACCCAGAGTGGGGCGATCATGGGCACGCCCCCCTAACGCGGCATAGCCGCATCCAAAGAGATTTTGAAAGGGCGCCTTCCTGTCCCATACTGGTTGTGTCACCAGCCAGCACCAAGACGAGGAAGACGCCGTGGAAGCTTTTCTACACCAACACGCGGACAAGATCACGGGC
>JBGQLF010001384.1:0-3180 GCA_041499985.1 Gemmataceae bacterium | reverse complement strand
TTGGTCGCCAAGAATCGCGACTATTACAAACTGTCCGCCGCCGAGTTCCAGACTCTATACGGCTCGGCCGGCAAGTCCGCCTAGCGCTTCATGAGCCGGCTCGCCGGAGGGGACCCTCCTGTGGAGCCGGCGGCCGAGTTCCTCCGCACGGAGATCGAGCGGCAGCGCCGCGACACGAGCGCTCAGGAGGAGACGGCCCGACTCCTCGGCCAGCAACTGGCGCAGGCCCTGGAGAAGAACCAGACGCTGCGCACCCAGCTCCAGGCGGAGGATCGAGGGGGTCTCCTCGAACAGATCTATGCCTCGTCCGCGAGGCACGGCTTTGCGCTGAGCGAAGCTGCCTGGCAAGCCATCGAGCAACAGGCGACCACGGACGAGCTGCGCTGCCTGGCGCTGCTGGCCCTGATTCCCGAGCACGAGATCCATTTCTGGCACTGGCGGAATCACCTGCTGGAATCGCCCGACCTGTGGTCGATCCTCTGCGAGGCGAAGGCCGGTACTTGACCACGTACTGGGGAGCCGACCAGTTCGAAATGCTTGCCAAACTCGAGACGCTTGAGCCGGAGGAGGAACCGGCAAGGTGAGGCCGATCCGCCTACCGCAGCTGGGCAGCGGAATCTGGGCAGAGGGGGAGGGCGCCAACGGATTCCGCAAGGCAGCACAAGGGCATAATAAGATAAGAATAAGGAAGAATAAGAGGGCATTCATTATTCCGGCAACGCTGAATGTCCTCTTTTGAATTGTTTTATACACGTACTATCATCATTATCTGTTATCTGATCCAGGCGGGTGTTCACCGATGAGATGCAGCAGGCGACGCAAGTTGACCAATTCGGGCCGGTTCAGGTGCAGCGCTGCCACGGTCGCCCGGCCGATGGCCGTGCGCCCAAGGATCAGCAGAGAACCCTCGCTCCACGCGAAGTGGCGTGCCCAGCGCTGACGGCGCGGGTTGAAGAGAGGAACGTGCCGCCCTGTCTCCGGGTCGGGCGCGTGCGTTCGATCCCCCTTGTAGCTGTTGCACCCGCACGAGAAAGCCAGATTCGCCAGCGCCGTCAGACCGCCTTTGTTGTGAGGAATGATATGATCGACCTCAAAGGGCTGGGTCGAGAACGCCGCCGGGCTCAGACAGTACTCGCACCGCCACCGCGCTCGCTCGGCGACCCGTTGCCGCAGCCGACGGGGGAGGCGCTCAGAAGACATCGCGGTTCTCGGAGATCCCCAGTTCGCGCAGGAGGGTCTTCACGTCGGTACCGCGCCGCCGGGCCAGCTCGGTCAAGGCCTCCAGACGAGCCACGTTCCTCTGCTCTACCTGCTGCCACAGTGCTCGCAGTTCCTTCTCCTCGGACAGGGACAGCGTCTCGGCCTGCCGCCTCCGCCGTAGCCGCTGGAAGCGCTGTTGCTCGGCGGCGGGCAAGCTGGAGTTCTCGCGAATCGCCGCGAGCAGGGGATCCTCGTCGGGAGCGGCAGCGTCTCCCTGGCCGTTGTGATCACGCCAGGTAGTGAACTCCCGCTCAAACTGTCGCAGCTGGACCGGCGACAGCTGTTTCACCGCTGCCAGCAACTCCTTCACGGTCTGCTTCGCCCGCGCGTGTGCGGTGGCCATTGCTAACTCTCCTTTCCCCCTGCCATTCTATCCAAGCATACCATGCGGTTCAAACGGCCGGCCCATGCGCGAGTCTGACCCGGGGTTCCGTCTTGAATGTGCTAGCCAGAGCCTAGCCAAGAGGGCATGAATTGCGCCCTGGAGTGTGGAGGAAAACGTGCCTGGAGAAGCGCGTGTGAGCTCCGATTTCCGCCAAGCCGGCGCGGCTCAGGCCCCGTTCTGGAGCCGGCGCCGCAAAGCTGCCACTTCCTGACGCAACTGCACATTCTCTTCCTCGACCTGTTGCCGGACCTCGGCAGGCGTTGGTAACCAGCGACCGCCCGCGGGATCGTACAGCCGCAACACGCCGCCGTCGGCCTCCAGGTGCAGCCCCAACACCTTGCTCGGCAAGCGACCGGCCACCGGCTGGATCGGGCGGTAATCCCCTTTGCTCAGACGATAGCCCTGGAGCGGCGGCTTCAAGTAGTCCCGGTGCGGGTCGAACAGGAAATACTCTTTCACTTTCAGAATACCGCGATAAATCGCCATCTTCTTGCCGAGGTCTTCGCGGCGCGTCGATTTCGACGTTAGCTCGAAGACGGCTTCCGGAGCCTTGCCTTCCTCCCAAACGAGGTAATAATCGCGGTTGTGCTTGGCGACCCCGCGGACGACGAAGACATCCGGAGAGATATGCCGGCGTTTGTCCCCCGGCACGTAGTAGATCAGCAGGTTGCCCGAGACATAGACCAGGGCCGAGGCCAAATAATATAGTTTCAGGGTCTCAATCAGGTCCACCATCAAGTCGCGATGGTCGTCCGTTTCCGCCATGGGTTTACCATCAGAAGTAGGGTAGTCACGGGACGATACGCCAGTCCGGGAAGGTACGGTAGCCATCGTCTCTCCACTCCGGTCTTCAAGCCTGGATATCCCCAGCGCACGGCATGTCCACAACTTACAAAGAGCCGAATGGCCGGTCCATGGCGGCGCGGTGTCTCTCTCGGCCTGCAATCGCACGCCCGCCGCCTAGTTCAAGAGGGGGAAGAAAGGGAGCGGGTCAATTCGGCTTCCAGCTGCTGGGCCAAGCGTTCCAGGTCCTCGAGCGGGAGCTCCAGCAGTTGCGCCGCGGGCGTCTGAGCACGCCGCAACAGACGCTCCAAAGTGTGGATTTGCCTCACCTCTCCCTCCTTCCGGCCGTCTTCGCGTGCATCGGCCAAGCCCGCGGAGTAGTCCCGTTGGAACTTGAGGCGCGCCTCATACCGTTCCCGTTCCAGGTCACTTTGCGTCACCATTTGTAATTCCCCCATCGCCCGGTGGATTTCCGCGACCGCGGCCAGCGCCGCCGGCAACGCCTCCGTGTCCAGCCGCTCGCCATGCCGTAAAAAGTATAACCACACGTCCAGCGGCGTCGTCAGCTCCTCGGCCGACTTCGTGAACTTGGGCAACTCCAGGATATGCACCGCCAGGTCGTCCGTGAAGAGCACGTGATGGTCCCGTTCCCGCAACTCGAACACCAGGTGGTAGGCCGGCACCTGCGGGAACAGCGGCGTGTTCACGAAGCAGATGCTGAGCGTCGGCCGCAGCGCATGGTAGTCCTCGCC
>JBGQLF010001383.1:0-3188 GCA_041499985.1 Gemmataceae bacterium | reverse complement strand
TTCGCTGTAGGACGGCTCTCCCGAACCGTCCGGACGGCTCGGGAGAGCCGTCCTACAGGTACGCTCTCTTCTGCCGCTCGCCTAAGGAGCCTTCCTTGGAATCAGCCAACGGCTGGCGCCAACCTCCAGCGCCGTTCCACAGGCGTTGACCCGCCTTGGCAGAGGAACCCTCATGGCAAGCCCTCTCTATATCCAGGTGTACGACAGGCGGCAAGTCATGTACGCCGCGGAATTCACCGAGCCGGTCGAGCTCGGCCGGCAGAGCGAAGCGGAGTTTACGGTCTACACCCGTACGCGCCTGGCCGGTCGTTGGCGTGCCGTCATCGCCGAGCTGAAAGAGCTCACCGTCTCCCGCAAACACGCCCTGGTGGAACCGTTGGCGCCCGATCGGGTACGCCTGACCAATATCAGTACCCGGTTACTGATCCGGCTGGCCGATGGCCGGGAGCTGAAACCGGAGGAATCCTCGGAACTGGCGCTGCCGACCGTTGTGGCCCTGGGCAAGAAGCAGGTGCACCTGCAAGGGCCCGAAGCGGAGAAAGAGCCGTTGCACTCGCTCGGCGAAGCGACCGTAGTGCCGGGGCAGATCACGCTGGCTTCGCGCCACCTGGCAGCGCTCCCCTTGTCGGTCGAAGGAACCGTCGAGATCACCGCGGTGCTCCAGTGGTTCCAGACCATGCTCACGGTCTTGCAAAGCGCTGCCAGCTCCTCGGATTTCTTTGCCCGCGCCGCCGAAGCGGTCGTCAACCTGGTGGGTCTCGACGCCGGCCGGGTGTTACGCTATGACCGGGGCGAGTGGCGCGTCGAGATCTTGCACACGGCCGCCCAGGCATTACGGGATGCCGATTGGCAACCGAGCCGGCAGATTCTTTACAAAGTCCAGCAAGAAAAGCGGACTTTCTGGCAAGTGCCCAGCCCCGGTGCCCTGGACGGCGCCAGCCTGCTCGGCGTCCAGGCCGTGGTGGCCGCCCCCATCCTCAACCAGGCGGGAGAGGTCATCGGCGCGCTCTACGGCGACCGCCGCCAGGACAGCATGTCGGCGACGACGGCGCCCATCACCAAAGTCCAGGCCATGCTGGTGGAGCTCCTGGCGACGGGCGTAGCCGTGGGCCTGGCCCGCCTGGAACAGGAACAGGCGGCCCTGGCCGAGCGCATCCGTTTCGAGCAGTTCTTCACGCCCGAACTGGCCCGCCAGCTGACCCTCCAACCCGATCTCCTGCACGGGCGCGAAGCGGAGGTGACACTGCTCTTCTGCGACATCCGCGGCTTCAGCCGCATCAGCGAACGCCTGGGGCCGGCCAAAACGGTCGCGTGGATTAGCGATGTCATGACGGCTCTGTCCCGATGCGTGCTGGCCCATCGCGGCGTCCTGGTCGACTACGCCGGCGACGAGCTGATGGCGATGTGGGGCGCCCCGGAGGAACTGATCGAGCCGGCCCGCTTGGCCTGTCGCGCGGCCCTGGAGATGCTCGCCACCCTGCCCGCGCTGAACCAGCGCTGGCAGGCGACTCTCCAAGAACCGATCCAGGTCGGAATTGGCTTGAATAGGGGCAAAGCGTGGGTCGGCAACACCGGTTCGGAACAGAAGTTCAAGTATGGTCCGCTGGGCAACACCGTCAATCTGGCCAGTCGAGTACAAGGGGCCACCAAGTATCTGGCCTGCCCGCTCCTGATCACGCAGACCACCGAGGCCGAGCTCGAAGGCAGTTTCGAGACGCGGCGCCTGGCCACCGTCCGCGTAGTGAATATCGCCGAACCGGTGGGCCTGTATGAGCTGGCAGCTCCTGGCCGCGCGGATTGGCCTGCTCTGAAAGACGGCTACGAGCGTGCTCTGGAGGCCTTTGAGCAAGGTAAGTTCCGCCGGGCGGCTCGGCTGCTGGGTACTTTGCTGACCGAACATCCCGACGACGGTGCCGCGGTCGTACTCATGTCGCGGGCCGTTCAAGCCCTGGTGGAAGACTCGCGTACCTTTGATCCCGTGTGGATCCTGCCCGGGAAGTAGCGGCGCGGACCGGAAGCGTTCCAAGCTCGCTTATAGCCGATCGTGATAATCCGCTGAATCTCGTTGCTCTTGGAGCACCAGCACCATCGGCCGAATCACGCCCGGCAGCGGCAGCGTCATCTGAGCGATCATCGGCTGCACCAGGAAGAGCAGCAGCGCGCTCACAAAGAGTGTGAGGCCGAACAGGACTGGTAGGTGGACCCACGGTCGATGAACCCTCCCCTGCTGCGGGAAGGAGCGCGTCTGGGAAGACAGGGTAGATCGGGTCAAGGGATGGCTCTCCGCGACCGACTGCCAACTGCGGGATCACTCGGGATCGTTGACGACCTTGCGCTGCTTGGGGGAGGCCCGGTCCATCTCGAACGTCGGCTCGTTCTTGCCCTGGACCACCGTGTACTCCAGCGGAGAAGTCTCGGGGCGCCAGTACTTCTCATGGATCGGCGTTCCCGAAGCGCCCGGTACGCCGAACAACGGCGTAATCACTACACGAAAGTGCGCTGCCGGCACGCCATCCCTCTCGCGTTCGGTGCTCATGAAGAACGAGCCGTCCTTTTGGATGTGCCCCCGCGAGCTGGTCTTCACCGCAGGGTCGAGGGACTCAAAGAGGACCAGGCCCGCGGTACACGGGGCGCCGTCCTTGTAGACGACCTTGCCCTCCACGGAGTATTTCCCCGAGCCGCACCCCGTGGTTGCAATCAGTCCCAATACCATGACGGCCACCCAGGGCCATCGGTGTTTTCCGGCCTGTTTCAAAACCGGGTAACAACAGGTAGGTCCGGCGAGCCGAGCCGGACCGGCCCCGCTCGGCTCGCGGGGCCTACCACGTGTTACCTGGACCAGTAGTGTTTTGAACCAGGCCTGTTTTCCCGCAACGAATATCACGGGCATGGATACTCTCCTGTTAGTAATTCCCGAGCACCAACCCGTCATTCCGCCGGCTCAGGGCAGACAGGGTGGCCGTGCTAATGCTCGGGGAAAGCCCGATCACCCGACCGTCTCCCATGACGAACAGGACCACGCCGGGATGGGGACCGCCAAACGAGGCGGTGAGGTTGTCGGTGAGGGTCAGGGCCAGCGGATAGCCAAACCCGGCTCCGCGGGACATCGCTCCCGCGTTTTCGCCATTGTAAAAGGAGCCGTCGTTGATGTTCGTGGTGCCCCAGCCGCCCGGTGTGCCCGTTGCGAC
>JBGQLF010001382.1:0-3188 GCA_041499985.1 Gemmataceae bacterium | reverse complement strand
GGGTACATGACCCCTGGCTCTTTGGGCATCCCAGATAGCCTGCATCCGTTGCCAGAACGGATCTGCCTTCGGCAGCTCCGGCACCGGCACGCTGGTAACCTGAACGCGTCCGAGCGACAGGCTCAGCTTCTCGCTCAGCTCCAACGTGCCGTCTGGCTTGACGATCCCCTCCATCACCACGACGGGAATACTCCTGACTGCACCCGCGCTTGGGCCGCGCCGGGACCTGTGTTCCTCAGCAGTCTCATGCTAAATCACGAATCACCCGAAAGCATCTGGCTCCGCGCGTTCAGCTACCACTCCCAGGTGTGGCGGACGACGGGGCATCGTGGTCGAACGATAACTCTCTCTCGCCGTCGGGGAACTGGGCCCGGATGACGAGTTTGCCTCCCATCGCTTCGACGACGTCGCGCAGAGTCCGGAGGCGGAGGTCCGAGCGCTTCTCCAGCTTGGAGACGGCGGCCTGGTTGATGCGGAGCCGCTTGGCCAGGTCAACCTGCGACAGGCCGCGCCCGGAACGGAGTTCGCGGAGCCGGACGGCCTTCGGCACCGCGGTCCGAGCCTGGGCGAGGAGGAGACCGATCACCCGGCGGGAAGCTGTCTCGAGATCCGGGACGGTCTCATCCGGTCCTTCGCCGTACCCGGGCGCGCGCTTGGAGGTGATCCCAAAGCCGCGCCCGGCGCGCCACTCGACGGTGATCGGGTGTCCCTTCAAGTCGATGTCGAGGAACCACGGGCCGGCCGGTTTGCTCGACGGGTCGAGGGTGGTCTTGGCCAGGGGAAACCGCTTACGAACCCGTTCTTCGAGAGACTGGATCGCGTTCATTGTTCCTACACTCTCTTTCCAGCGGCACTGGGCTTCGAGAATCGGTCCGGCTGGGTGCTCACCGTCGTTTACTCCTCCAGGACCACTTGCCAGTATGACCTGGAAGGACTATTCCTTCAAGGGAATATATACAAGGGGATTCTCTGGAAACCCTCGGCTTGGTACCATCGGTTTCCCATTGAACGGGTACCAGGGGAATGCCACCACTTGAGGTGCCAAGTTGGCACCTCAAATCGGCTGGTCGGGAGCGGCTCGCCAAGGAGCGAACAGGATGCCAGAGAAACCGTTGCTGGTCCCAGTTGAGCGGATTGAGCGAGCCATCCTGTTGATCCGCAGGCAGAAGGTCATGCTCGATGCCGACCTGGCGACCCTGTACGAAGTGGAGACGAAAGCTCTGGTTCGGGCAGTCAAACGCAACCGGGACCGGTTCCCCGAAGACTTCCTGTTTCAACTGACCCCTGCGGAGTTCGACGAGCTGAAGGCCCACCTGGGCAGCACCCGTTCGTGGGGCGGCCGCCGGTACCTCCCTTATGCATTTACGGAACAAGGCGTGGCGATGCTCTCCAGTGTGTTGCGGAGTCCTCGAGCGGTCCGGGTGAACATCGAGATCATGCGTGCCTTCGTCCGTCTCCGGGAGCTGCTGACGTCGAACGCGGAGCTGGCGCGCAAGCTCGAAGCCTTGGAAAAGAAATACGACGCCCAATTCAAGGTCGTCTTCGAAGCCATCCGTGAACTGATGGCGCCGCCAGCCCCCGAAAAGAAGGGACGCATCGGCTTCCGAGGACCAGTCGGAGGTCACGACGCCAGACCAACGTAAGTCCAATGTGCCTGAAATGCTGAGAAGCCAGATTGAGGGCCTGGTGGAAATTACCCCCGCTCGTTCTCCGGTTCGCGCCAAACCGCCGGGCCCGCGTCGTACAGGTAGATCCCAAAAGGGAGCCACCAAATCAAATCATTCGTGACGCAGAGAAGAGCGGTTGCGAGAGGCCACTGCTCGCTCCAGATGAGTTTCAGCAAACCAAGCGGTCCCAGCAATTTCCCCAGGAGGCCGACCGCCGCAATGAGCCAGCCCCGCTCGGGAACGCGGGCGACCTCCAGGTAGAGGATGCCGTACAGGCCGATCACCATGCCCAGGCAGACAAAGATCTCCGGGTAGTTTTGCAACGGCATGCCCGCGAAGCGGAACAGCCATTGGGGGTCCACGATCGAGAAAAGTCCCCAACCCAAATTGTAAAGCCCCGCGAGCAAGAACACCCCGCGGTGAAACCTTCGCCGGGCCATCACGGCCGTCCTCCGCCCACCGGCAACTGGCAATCCGTCCAGGGCCATCCCCCACGTGGCAGAGCGAGTGCAGCATACAGGTCGCGCACCCCCGAGAGAAAGACCCCCGCTGCCATCACCGTCAAACTCCAGCGCAATGCCTCGGGCACAGGCGCCGGCGTCACCAGAAGAGCCGTCGGCAGGGACCACCACTGCCACAGCACGGGCAGCAGGTTCGCGACCATGGCGCCATAGAGAATGCCCATGACGGCATGCGTGATCCGCTCGCCGGCGTAGACATCCCCCAGCGGTTTCCGAACGCGGATCTCCACGACGAAATCCGCCATCGTCAGGACGATTTCGGCCAACAATACCGCGACGAGGAAGACGACCCACAGCCCTTGCCACGCCAACCAGGGGAGGGTGCCGAAGAGCAACGCATACAAGAAATCACGCAGCGCATGCAATTGAAGCTCCGGAGCAGCCGACCGACCGCGTGCGGGAAGTCGGGCGCGCCATTCGTGATAGTACAAGGTGTCGAAGGCTCCGATCACACCCTGCACGGCCAGCAGCCACAACGCGATCATCATGCCTGTGTCTCGGTTCGGGTCACCGTTCCCGCGTAGGCAATCAGGAGTCCAAACAACGGCAAGCTGGTCTCCACGGCGACGTCGGTCCGATCCCGCTCGCCGGTAGGCTCTTCCCGGGCCGTCACGCGCGGCGCCAGCCAGCCTGGCAGCGGGATTCGCAGAGGACCCAGGCGCAGAGCCACACGCTGCGTCTGGTAATGGAGCGCCCCGCCAACGACCTCGAGCTGAAACCACATTTCCAGGGGACCTACGCGTTCTGCCAGTAGACCGTCCGACTGTTGCCATTGCCTGCTCTCCAGAGGGCAGTCGGCGAAGGTCCGGCGCCACTCCTCGCCCTGTTGCCGCGGAGTGATGATCAGCCGCATGTCGACGGCCTCGCCTGCCGCCGGCAACCGCGCGAGCCACGCCAGCAAGCGCAGGAGCCGATTGCTCCCATGACGGACGCGGAACGTGCCGGTGGCCCGAACGATTCTGCCCTCGCTGTGAAGCCGACGGACGGATTCATCCAGCTC
>JBGQLF010001381.1:0-3191 GCA_041499985.1 Gemmataceae bacterium | reverse complement strand
CTCGGTGCGGGTCCCTCGGGAGCGCCCTGTCGCCAGATCCCAAACGATCACTTCCACTCCCTGCTCCTGAAGGAAGCAGGCGGCCGAGGTCAGGGTGGCGTCGTCGGGACCGAAGGCCAGGGTCTGGACAGGAGACTTGTGCCCGTTTAGGGTCTGGCTCCGGTCTTCGTCACCGCCCTGCCCCTCCTGGTTGTCGCGGGTGGGGAGGCGACTGATCAGGACCGTTACCAGAAGGACAGCCAGGAGGCGGGCGACCAGAAGGTTCCGTTTTTTGTGGCGCGACATGAGAAGGCCCCTGTTGTGCGGGGCGGTCTGCGACACAATGGCGGCGCAAGGCCACGGGCGCGCAGACCGGGCGCCCGGGCGCTGCGAGGGCCGGTGAGGGCTTCAGCTTGGCGGCGAGACCTCACCGGCCGCCTTTTTTCTGCTGAACGGACTCGATGTTGGTGTCCGATCTACTTTCCCCCTCTCCTGAGTGAGGAGTGGGGGGACTGCGACGAAAAGCTCGATTGTCTTTGCACCTAGGGGGCGTCCGGCCCGAGCACCTCCCCGCCATTGCGAGTACCCAGCGCCGTGTAGGTCGCCAAGCTGATGTTATTGGAGATCCAGTTGACATGCCCATCCACGTACGACACCATCACCCCTCCCGTGTGAGGGCCCTCGGCTGCCCGGGTGTTCCGGAACGTAAAGTAGACGTTATCGGGAATAAGGATTTCTGCCCGAAAATTGCGGTGAAAACGACTGGAAAACCTTATTCCCGATAACGTCTAGCAGGTGGCGCTCAGCTTCTTGCAAACCCAGCCCCTGCGGGAGTTCGCCCTGGCCCTGTTCAACCTGAACGACCTCCTTTATGTGGACTGATATGGCCGAGCACGAACGCTTCGCTCGCACCCGGCGTGAGTTCCTGGGTGATTCCTTCTGCGGCTTCGGCGCCCTGGCCCTGGCGTCGTTGCTCCACGGGGATCGGCTGCACGCCCAGACCAATCTCCTCGCCCCCAAGCCGCCCTCGGGGGGTCTGATCGGCAAGGCCAAGTCCGTTATCTTTCTGTTCATGGCGGGCGGCCCCAGTCATCTGGAAACATTTGATCCCAAGCCGCTGCTGAACCAGCTCGACGGGCAGCCCCGGCCCGCGTCGTTTGGCGAAGTGCAGTACCAGTTCGTCCGCAAGGACGCCCGACTCCTCGGCAGCAAGAGGAAGTTTCGCCACCACGGTCAGAGCGGCGTCGAAGTATCCGACCTCTTTCCGCATCTGGCTGGCTGCATCGACGACCTGGCTGTCGTTCGTTCCTGCTATGGCGACAAGGTGGTGCACTCGGCGGCGCAGTACGAACTGCTCACGGGCCGGGTCGTGCCGGGTTCGCCGAGTATGGGCTCGTGGATCGTGTATGGCCTGGGATCGGAGAGCCAGTCGCTGCCCGGCTACGTCGTCATGCCGGACCCGCGCGGCGCCTTGAAGGCAGGCCAGCCGATGTACACCAATGGCTTCCTGCCGGCCGTGTACCAGCCGACCATGCTACGCACGAGCGGCAAGCCGGTGCGAAACCTGGATTTGCCAGCCGGTACGACACTGGAACAGCGTCGCCAGACCGTCGGACTGATCCGTCGTCTGAATGAGCTGAATCTTCAGCCGGACGACAGCGAATTCGCCGCCCGCATCGACGCCTACGAGCTGGCGTTTCGGATGCAAACCGAGGCCCCCGAGGTTTTTGATCTCAGGCACGAATCGAAGGAAACGCTGAACCTCTATGGCGTCGGCGTCGAGCCGACGGATGATTATGGCCGGCGCTGCCTGCTGGCGCGCCGGCTCGTCGAGAAAGGCGTCCGGTTCATTGTGGTAGTTGCCGGCGGCGGCCCGGGCAACGCGCAGTGGGACGCTCACAAGGATATCGAAGAAAACCACCAGCGCATGGCTGGCCGCACCGATCGGCCGGTTGCCGCCTTGCTGAAGGATCTGAAACGCCGCGGCTTGCTGGACACGACGCTGGTATTGTGGGGTGGTGAATTCGGCCGTTCCCCGGAAGCCGAGGGCGGCAAAGGCCGGGACCACCACAACCTCGGCTTTAGCATGTGGCTGGCAGGCGGAGGCATCCGGGGCGGCCAGGTCGTCGGCGCCACCGATGACATCGGTCTCCACGCCATCCGCCAGCGCTGCCACTTCCGCGATATCCACACGACAATCCTGCACCAGCTCGGCCTGGACCAGGATGAGCTCAGCTATCTCCACCAGGGCCGGAAGGAACGACTCACGCTGCTCCACGGCAAGGTGATCGAGGAAATTGTCGGATAGACGGTTCGGCTCACCCTCTAGCCGTGTTGACCTGGTTTAATCACCCTTGCCTCCGCCGGCTCGTCGCGCTCATCGATCCCGAGAACGCACGATCCGTTCGCGTCGCGGAGAAGACCGGCCTGCGGCACGAGAAGAACACGCTTTTTCGCGGGAAACAGGTGCAGGTCTACGCCGGCGGACCCGTGGCTGGCTTCGGCCGGCTCGGTCGTTAGCGACCGACGCGGAGGTGTGAAGTCGTGGGACAGTCGATCGCGTCGGTGTCGCTGGTCGTGCGGGACTACGATGAGGCCGTCGCCTTTTTCACCGGCTGTCTGCGATTCACCCTGGTGGAAGACACGCTCCTCGGAGACGGCAAGCGGTGGGTTCTCGTCGCCCCGCCGGGTAGCATCGGCACCACGTTACTGCTGGCCCGCGCCGACACGCCGGAGCAGGCGTCTCGGGTTGGCCACCAGACGGGGGGGCGCGTGTTCCTCTTCCTTTGAGCCCCTAAAACAACTACGGTAAGCGATGGGTTCTACGTTAGACCATACAGGACCAGGAATCGGAAGGTGATAAGGATTTCGGCCACGTTACAGAGTCCTTGATGGATGTCATCCCGGCGGTCATACCGCACGCGGAGCCGGCGTAACTGCTGCAACCAACTATTGGTTCGTTCCACCACCCAGCGAAACACGCCCAGCCCACTCCCCGGGGGAGTGCGCCGTTTCGCCAACTCCGGATCGATGCCACGGTCGCGCAGCTTCTGCCGTTCTTCTTCGTCATCAAAGCCCCGGTCACCCAAAACCTTGTCCGGGCGGCGGCGGGGATGGCCCGGCTTACCACCGATGGCAGGGACGGCATCCACCAAGGGTACCGCTTGGTTGGCGTCCGGGGTATTGGCTGGCAGGACGTCGATGACCAAGGG
>JBGQLF010001380.1:0-3193 GCA_041499985.1 Gemmataceae bacterium | reverse complement strand
GACCCTCCAAAGCATCCGCCACCATCTGACGGTTGGCGAACTCAAGTACAGAGCCCGAAGGCAAACCGCGTGCCAAGCGCGTGACCTGCACCCCCGTGCCTGCCAGTAAATTCGAGATGTACAGGGCCGTCCCGTCACCTTCGAGCGTCGGGTTCGTCGCCAAGATTACCTCTTGTACACCCCCCTGTTGCACGCGTCGTACCAGGCTGTCGAGGGTTAACTGCTCCGGACCGATGTTTTCCAGCGGCGCCAACCTTCCCTGGAGGACGTGGTAGAGCCCCCGATAGGTACCGGCCCGCTCCAGGGCCGCCAAGTCGCGCGGCTGTTCGACCACGCAGATCACGGAGGCATCACGACGAGGGTCACCGCAGATGCCGCACAACTCACCTTCGGACAAGTTTGAGCACTGCCGGCACGCATGCACTTTTTCGGCGATCCCACGCAGGGCCTCCGCCAAGGCCAGTGCAGCACCGGGTCCCCGCGCGAGCAGGTAATGGGTCAGACGTTCCGCCGTCTTCGGCCCGATGCCGGGAAGTTTTGCGAACTCCTCCATCAGACGGGCGATCGCCCCGGCGGACTCGGCACCCACCTGCATCCCCTCCACTGCTCAGGCTACGAACCCAAGCCCGGCAACCCCAGGCCACTCGGCAGGCCCAAGGAGGCCGCCATCTTACTGGTTTCCTCAGCCGCTTGCTGCCGGGCCTTTTCCAGGGCTTGATTGGTGGCGGCGCGAATCAGGTCTTCGAGCATCTCGCGGTCATTCAGCTGGAGCACCTCGTCGCTGAGGTTGCAGGCTTGCACTTCAAGCTTACCATTGACCCGCACCTTGACCATTCCGCCACCAGCTTGGCCCTCCGCACTCAGCTGGGCCAACCGTTGCTGGAGACGATCCACTTCCTCGCGGATTTTGGGCAGCTGCTTCATCAAGCCGGCCAGCTGCCCCAGTTCCTTGAACATGCCTCACGCCTCCTCCTCTTCCGTGCTATCGGCGCGCTCGGGGGACGCCCCGGGCGCAGCCCCGAACCCCTCGTCCACATGGACAATCTGGGCCCCCAGGAGTTCCATGGCCCGTTTCACCAGAGGCTCCTGCAAAGCCTCGGCGCGTTGGCGTCGATAGCGGGATTGTGAGCTGACCGTCTCCTCGGCCGCAGGCGGCGGTGAGGCGGCCGCGTTGCCGCCGAGCGATTCGATCCGGAGATTCCACGCGCGCCCGGTAAGTTTGCGGAGCAACTCTTCGACACGGGCCACACGAGCCGGTTCCTGACAATGCTCACGCTCAGGATTATAGCCCACCGGAAATCGCAGTACCAGAGCGTTTGGCCCAGAAATTGCTGGAATCTCGGCTTTTTCCAAATCGCTGGCCAACATTGGTCCGACTTGCTGCAAAACTTCCTGCCAGACCTCAGCCATTGTCTCGGGTGTCAGGGAGACCTGGGCGGGAGTCGGCGCGGCCGCCACGGTCAACTTTTTTTTTCCAGCCTCTGGAGGCGCGACAGCTGCCGGCGCCGGAGGAACGGCGAGGGCGGGGGCAGACTTCTCAACCCTCGGTGTCGGACGGTCCTCGCCGCTGGAACCCAGCCACTGGGCCAGCTGGCTGAGCGCCACCAGATCGCCCAGACGCCCTAAGCGGACCAAGGCCATCTCGAGCAAGATTCTGCCATGGCCACTACTCCGCATCCGCGCTTTGGCGCTGGCGAGGATGTCGAGGCCGGCCAGGATCGTGTCCAGCTTTGCACTTTCCGCCTGCCGGCGCAGGGTTTCCTGGTGCCGGCTGGACACACTCAAGCTTTGGCCTTGGCTGCCCGCGCAATGCACCACCATCAAGTCGCGCCAGTAGGCGATTAATTGGTCCAACAGCTCCCCAAGTTGGAGCCCCTCATCCGCCGCCTGCCCCAGGAGTTCCAGCACCTGCTTGGGATTCTGCTCGAACACGGCCGTGGCGAGGGCGACCACCCGGTCATCCTGAGCTGTCCCGAGAAGTTGGTGAACCTGCTCGCTCGTCAGCCGTTCGCCACCGAAGGCAAGCAGCTGGTCCAGCAGCGATTGGGCGTCGCGCATGGAGCCTCCGGCACGGCGGGCTACGAGCTCCAGGGCGTCGTCATCGGCCTGCATCGCTTCCCCGGCCACGACCTGCCGCAAACGCTCGACAATGCGTGGGGTGCCAATGCCGGCAAAGTCGAAACGCTGGCAGCGGGAGAGGATCGTCACGGGAATACGCTGCACTTCCGTGGTGGCGAAAATGAACTTGACGTGCGGCGGCGGCTCTTCCAGCGTCTTCAACAGGGCATTGAACGCCGGCGGCGTCAGCATGTGGACTTCGTCGACGATATAGATCTTGTAGCGGGCTCGGCTCGGACGATACTGCACGTTTTGGCGGATCTCACGCACTTCGTCGATGCCACGGTTGCTGGCCCCGTCGATCTCGAGCACATCAAGGTCTTCGCCCGAGGCGATGCTCTGGCAGATCTCACAAGCGTCGCAGGGCGTGGCCGTTGGGCCGCGAACACAATTGAGGGCCTTGGCCAGGATGCGGGCGGTGGAGGTCTTACCCACGCCGCGGGCACCGGTGAAGAGGTAAGCATGGGCAACTCGGTTGCTCTGGAGGGCGTTGACCAGTGACTGCGCCACCGGTTCTTGGCCGACCAGGTCGGCGAACTGCTGCGGCCGATAACGCCGAGCCAGCACCGTATAGCCTTCAGACGGCGGAGGAGTGGGATCAGCAACGGGCGGAGAGGCTTTCCGTTTGGCCATGATCAATCAGCCATCAGCCAGGAAGCGGTAGGCATCAGCCCTTTCCTTCGCTGTGGGCTAATTGCTGGACCGCTCATCAAAAAAAGGCGCCCGCGGCCAGTTGCCGAGAGAGGCTGATCCACTGCACAAGGGTTCGCTGCTTATGGCTGCACCTTCCGGCCTGACCAGGTTCACAACTTCCCTTTGCGTGGGTCCCCTCCCAGTTCCCTACCGCGGGCATCTGTAAGCTGCCTTCCCTGTCCTTCCTTATTATTTCAATTTGCCGGCGAGCTTTCTACCTCTTTCGCCTGGATCGTCACTTTGCGGATCAACACCGGCTTCTGGGGTCGATCACTGTCTCGATTCGTGCCCTCGTCGAGCAAAGGCTGGGCAAGAATCTTCCGCGCCACGTCCAAGCCCTGGCTCACCTGGCCGAAGACGGTGAAGTTCTTGTCCAGGTACG
>JBGQLF010001379.1:0-3194 GCA_041499985.1 Gemmataceae bacterium | reverse complement strand
GCTCGGGCCAGATCCAGGGACCTATTGTCTAATCGTAGCCACAAGCGTCCTCGCTTGTGGGCTGAAACAGCTCACAAGCGAGGACGCTTGTGGCTACGTTCAACAATCCGTCGTTTGTCCTCACACTAGGGGTTGAGCGCGGGGAAATTGGACCGGGGACACCCAAGGCGGGGCGGGCCTTCGGTTCCGATTCAAGGGGGCGCCCTGGCCAGTCCGAAACACTCGGCTCAGGACTGCTTGTCGGAGTTGGACTCCCGATCTTCCAACTCTTTCTTGAGTTCCAGGACGCCGGTGGGGATAACCCGTTCGCCTGAGTGGAGCGGTAGCCGCGGTAGCAGGCCTTGCTCCTTCTCCTCCGGCGTCAGCGCGGGAGCGCCTCGGGGCAGACGGCTGCGGACATAGACTGTCTTCTCAAAGCGGTGGGTCACCTCGACCCGCCGGAGCGTGTACTCCGGCTTGGCCGGGTCCGGCTGGATGAACACGACGCACTGCTTGCCGTCGTCAACCAAGGCGCCGATCGGAATCTCCACCACATCCTCCGGCGCTGGAAGTTTGATCTCGGCCGAAATGAACTGTCCAGCCCGCAGTTGTCGACCCGGGTTGGCGAGGTGGCCCTTGACCACGGCGCTGTGCTGGTTGACGTCGATGAGGTAACTAATCTCGTCGATGGTGCCGGGGAAGCCCTCCAAGGGGGCCCCGACGGTACGGATGGTCCAGCGGCGCAAGTGGGACGGCAGCTGCTGTAACGTCGGCAACTCGTCTTCAGGGGCGTTGGCCACCACAACCATCCGCTCCAACCCCGCAATTTGGAAGAGGTTGATGGTATTGTCCACGACCGTCTCGTGCAGCGCCACGTTCCTCTCGACGATGGTGCCGTCCTCCGGGGCCTTCAGTACGACCCGTGGCCACTGGCCGTCCTTGCTGCGGTCGCGCACACCCTGGCGCTTACTGATCTGGTCCGCCTCCTCGTAGACCGCCTGGACGTCCTCGTCTGGGATGCCCCATGTCTTGAGGGTATTCACGGCTCGGGCGATGGCATTGCGGTCCGCCTCGACATTCCGTCGGGCGCTCAGGATGAAAACCTCGGGGACGGCCTCTTGCTTCTTGATAGCCCGGTCGAGGATGTCCTGATCGAGTCTGAGCTGCACGAGTGCGTCAATGAGGTCGTTCTTCTTGGAGCCGACGTCCACGCTGTAAAAGACCCCCAACAGCGTCCCCTTTTCGACGCGGTCACCGGGGCGCAGCTCGCGCAACTCCGTCTGTCCCGTGGTGCGCGAGCTGTCCTGCACTTGGCCGATGGCGACGACCTCGGCCGGGGCAAAACGAGCGCGAATGCGCACCAGCCGAGTGGGATCGAGGGCCGTGGACCCCGACAGCACCAGCGGCCGAGTCTCCGTGGGAACCTGGGCAACCGCGATGAGGTCGTTCTTGCCCTTGCGGATACCCAGGGCGACACGGACCTCTTCGGGGACCAAGAGCGTGTGCGGCGTACCCAGTACAAGATCAACGCCCAACGGCGGCGCGGGAGAGACGGTCTGTTCCTTGGGGGGGGAGGCCAGCCCCGGCAGCGGCACCCCGGCCATGAAGGCGAGAAAAAGCGCGAGCGCCACGAGGGCGAGCGCGATGGCAGCGAGAGACTTCAGTGCCTTGAAGAAGCGGCCCGTCCTGCGGCCATCTCTGCCGGCGCGCGCCGCCGGCGCAGGGGAGGTGGCCGAGAGAGCGAGGATGTCGGCCGAGAGGGCGTTCAGATCGAGCATGGAGTGACTCATAGTTCCCTTCGTCAGACCAGGGTCTGCGTCCTCACGCAGTTCCCTCACGATGAAGCGATCGCACCACAACGGAGTGCTGCTGCCCCTCCCGTAAGCGCAGGAGGCAAAGTGTGTAAGCGGTCATCAGCCTTCAGGGCATATCCCGATGGCATAGGGCATGGCCAGGCCAGGTTCACCTCATCCCCACAGGACAAGGTCTGAGCAACAGGACCCGTTCCACGATACGGGTCTGCTGGGGTATCGCTTCATCTTTGTTCACTGCCGGCAGGGTGTAGTAGCCCGGGCAGCTCATCGCTCAGCCCAGAACGTGGAGAGATCCCTCAGCGTCGTACACAGCGAGTACAGTCGGCGGGTGGCCAGGGATGGCGAGGGATATCCTGGGCTCTCATGCTCGGAAGAGGAATGCAAATGGAATGCCACAACGGATGCGGGCTGTGCCATCGATGCACAACAATTTGCCAACAAAGGAATTAGGGAGGAATGGCGACAGGCGAATGTCTGCGCCCCTCGACGTGATTGGCTCAGAGGTCGAGCGGGGTGGTCGGATTTTGCGCACCCTGGATGGTAAGGCTGGTCGGATTGAGACCAGACCCCTGGGGTGGCGGGGGGCTGTTTAGCCCTGAGCACTCGGGCGAGCGGGGAGCCCGCGCTCGCCCGAGTGCTCAGGGCTAAACGATCTCGCACCCTTTCGGAATCAGCTTCGGGTCAGCTTCCGCCAGCGGTTGTTCTTCACCGGCCATGCCCAAGGAACGCCGTTTGGCGCGCAGCGTGCCCCGGGTGATGCCCAACAGCTCGCTCGCTTGCACTTGGTTGCCCTGGACGTGACGCAAGACCGCGCTGAGGACGACCCGATCAACCGCCCGCCACACTTTCCGGTAAATCTCGGGTTCCCCGGCCCGCAGCAGACTGCCCACCAGACCGCCGACGTCGAGTGTCTCGACCTCCGATGCGGCTTGCGGACCGCGGATCGAAGGCACCCGAATGGTTTCCGGCAGACAAGCGGGCAGGAGCACTTCGCCCGTGGCCTCGACCAAGGCCTCCTGGAGCACACGCTGTAGCTCACTTACATTCCCAGGCCAATCGTAGGCTTGCAGCACTTGCATGGTCGCCGGCGCCACCGAACGAATCGGGGTGCCCAGTTTGCGGTTCAACAGTTTGAGGAAGTGCTCGACCAGCAGCGGCACGTCGTCCGGTCGTTCTCGCAGGGGTGGCAGTCGGAGGGTGACCGTCTTGAGCCGGTCGTACAGGTCCGGGCACAACCGACCAGACGCGGCGAGCTCGTCGGGGTCCTGGTGAGTGGCCGCGAGGATGCGGACGTTGATCGAGATCGCTTCCTTACTGCCGGCCCTCTCGAACCGCTGCTCCTGAAGCAACCGCACGATCTTGGCCTGAGTCGACCGGGCCAGGGCGCCGATCTCCTTGAGG
>JBGQLF010001378.1:0-3194 GCA_041499985.1 Gemmataceae bacterium | reverse complement strand
GTTCTACGATCCGCAGCGTTTCGTCCGGGCCGGTGATCCCAGCCAGGAGCCGGTCTACCAGCGGATGGTGAACCGGCAAACGCCACAAGGCAATCAGACCCTGAGCTTCCTCAAGGAGATCAGCGCCACCGCTTCGACAAGCTCGGGTCTGGTGCGAGCGGCGACGGCCAAGTACCAGACACCAATTTCCTACGGTTCGGCGAGCTCGGTCGCCACACTGTCCACGGATCTGAGAAAGGTCGCGGCCCTGGTCGCCGCCGGTTTCCCGACCCGGGTCTACTACGTCAGCCAGGGCGGCTTTGACACGCACGGGAACCAGTTGGGCACGCAGCAAGGATTGCTCATGTATGTGGCCGACGCGTTGGAGGGCTTCCTCAAGGACATGAAGCGTTTGGGCCGCAGCCAGGACGTGGCGGTGGTGATGTTTACGGAGTTCGGCCGCCGTGTCGCCGAGAACGCCAGTGGCGGCACCGATCACGGCACGGCCACGCCGATGTTCGTCCTTGGGGAAAAGGTCAAGGGCGGCTTTTACAGCCAGTATCCCAGCCTGACCAACCTGGACCAGGGCGACCTGAAGATGACGACGGATTTCCGCTCGGTCTATGCCACGATGATTCAGGAATGGATGGGCTACGACGACACCAAGCAGATTCTGCGCGGGGACTTCCCGACGCTGGGCGTGTTCGGCTAAGGATGCGGGAAGAACGCGAGTCACTGCTTGTTTCGGAAGCCGGAGTTCGGCAAGCTCGTCGCGAGTAGGAAACGTGGTACAGACCAGGACTACCGCTCGAAGGACTCAAGGTCGTGCTACGATCTGCTCGAGTTCGGAGAGAAATTCAGAGAGTTCCAGACCGCCGTGTTCTTGGAGCTCCCGAAGGCCAGCAACCAGCTCTTCCTCCGTGAATTGCTGGAGGGCCCAGGCACGCAGCTCGGGAGTAAGGGGAGTCTTTTCGCGGCGAACCTGGTCCCGAACGTTCGTCAACAACGCGGTGAGTTCTTCTTCGGTCCTGCCGCCTGCTTCAACCTGCTGGAGCACGCGGGCGAGCACCTCATCCAGCGTCCCGCCGGCTCGAGGGGTCGAAGTATCAGAAGCAGCTGCGGACGTTTCCCCGCCTGCACGGAGGTCCAGGAGTTTCTCCTCGATGGCTTCGAGGATAAAAGCGTTCACGTCCTTGCCGCTGCGGGCGGCACGCTCGACGAGCTTTTTTTCGGTCTCCGGCGGCAGGCTCAGGGTGATGGTCATGGTCTTTCTCCGCTCGCAGTTCGCTGCCAGAGCCTCTCAGGTTCGTCTACGGCACTCCCCTTTTGCGTCGTGATCGGCTTTGTCCGACCCCAAGTTCTCTTTGCCTTCTGGCATGATACCTTCTGGCAGACCGTCGGTGAATCGGAAATGCTGAAATCCGAGGTGCAGCCCGCCCTGACCCAAGAGCGGAATCGAACGGGCGCGTTTTCTGGTCGGCGGAAAACTTTTGAAGCCGCTCCTCCCAGAGCGTACACTCGGGCCGTGGCAGTCCAAACCGAGACCTCGGAAGGTGTCCATCTAGGAACGTTCAGCTAGGAGGTGCAGGAATGAACCGGTTCGTTTTCTCCCTGGGCGTGGTGTTGCTCATGGCAGGCATCGCCCCGGCGCAGGACTGGGCGAAGGCCCGGCTCGAAAAATCCCCGCGGCACGGGGAGTGGGTCAAGGTGCAGAATGGCAAGCGGGAGGTCCAGTCGTTCGTCGTCTACCCGGAGGTGAAGAACAAGGCGATGGCCGTGGTGGTCATCCACGAGATCTTCGGCCTAACCGACTGGGTCCGCGGGGTTGCCGATCAGCTGGCCGAGGCCGGGTACATCGCCATCACGCCGGACCTGCTGTCGGGCATGGGACCCAAGGGCGGCGGCACGGCCGAGATCGGCAGCGGCGATGGAGTGCGGAAGGCCATCATGTCCTTGCCACCGGACCAGGTCACCGCCGATCTGAATGCGGTCACGGATTACGTCGCCAAGCTGCCGGCATGTAACGGCAAAGTGGCGGTGGGCGGGTTCTGCTGGGGTGGCGGCCAATCGTTCCGTTTCGCGACCAACAACAAGTCCCTCAAGGCCGCCTTCGTGTTCTATGGCACCGGCCCGGACAACTCGTCGGACATCGCCCGGATTGCCTGTCCGGTCTACGGCTTTTACGGCGGCAACGACGCCCGGGTGAATGCCACGATCCCCACATCCACGGGGTTGATGAAGCAGGTGAGCAAGACCTACGAGCCGGTCACCTACGAGGGCGCGGGCCACGGGTTCATGCGGGCTGGGGAGGAGCCTGGTGTGAGCGGGGCGAACAAGACTGCCCGCGAGGAAGCCTGGAAGCGGTGGAAGGATTTGTTGAAGAAGCTGTGAGCGTGCCGGCGCCAAGCGCTGGCGTGGCCTTCTGCCTTGGGCGAGCCGAGAGCGTCCGCTCCCGGCTCGCCCGTGTTTTGACCGAGCATCAGATTCTCCTTGCTCGCGCTCTCCTCTGCGGACTACCATGTCGTATCGGATTTTTATACTCAGAATGCCGGAGGCGCCAGTCTCCCGCTCGGCGTAAGGCCGCTGGCAGCCGATTCTCTGCCGAACTCGCTCGCATGAACACCACCCCCGCCAGTTTGCTGGAACGCTTGCAGCAGTCAGATGAACAGGCGGCCTGGGCGCGCTTCGTGGAGCTGTATACTCCCGTCCTGTTTGCCTGGGCCCGGCGGCTGGGACTGCAAGCTCAGGACGCCGCCGATTTGGTCCAGGAAGTCTTCACGGTGCTGGTGCGGAAGCTGCCGGAATTTCGCTACGACAAGCATAAGAGTTTCCGGGGCTGGCTGCGCACGATCACGTTGAACAAGTGGCGTGACGCCTGCCGTAGCCGGGCGGCGCTGCCGGTTCAGGCAGGCCACGCGGCCCTGGAGGATCTGGCCGACCCCGGGGCCGGCGATGGGTTTGCGGAAACCGAGTATCGGCAGTGCTTGGTGGCTCGAGCCCTGGAACTGATGCAGTCGGAGTTTCAGCCGAGCACCTGGAAAGCCTGCTGGGAGTTTGTCGTGAATAGCCGGCCCGCGGCGGACGTGGCCCGCGAACTGGACATCAGCGTCAACGCCGTCTACCTGGCCAAGGGCCGGGTGTTGCGCCGTCTACGCGCCGAACTGGAGGGGTTGCTCGATTGAATCCGTGTCGTCAGGGTGGCACGCCCTGAGTCT
>JBGQLF010001377.1:0-3197 GCA_041499985.1 Gemmataceae bacterium | reverse complement strand
GTGCCTGACGCATAATCTCCTCAAGATCTGGCGCTACCGCTGCGCGCCGAGCGAAATCTAACCCCTGGCGGAGTGGCAAAAAGGAAGGAAAGAGGACTCCGATAGGGGAATATCGACTAATTCTCGGACGGACTCCTAGCTGGAAGTCCCGCGGTCCGGTGACGCCGATGGCGGCGGAATTCTCGTTGTGACCGAGGAGGGCAGTCAAGTAGAATAGCAATGAGTAGGTTCCGTGCTGCAACCAAGCACGGGGCGTGCTGAGCAGTAATCTGGTTCGCGAACTACGCTGTGGGCGTCTGGAAGCACAGCTTTGCCTGTTTGCCAAGGAGTTGGGATACTGTGTCCACTGGCGAAGACTCGAATCACCTGACCGCCCCTCCTCACTCGGCGCCCGGCTTGTCCGTCGCGGCATTGGAAGCCGAGAATGAGCGTTTACGGCAGCGGGTGCGGCAGTTGGAAGAAGAACGAGGCCGTGACCGTCAAGCTCTCACCACTCTTCAGATCGAGCGCGATGCCTGCCTGCGTTCGCTTCATGCTTCGGCCTGGGAACGGGTGACCGAGGACGAACTGCGACGCTGGGCAGAAGACGAAGAGGAAGACGGGGCGACGTTGGCCCAAGTGTTCGAAAAACTGGGGTCGCACCAAGAGCCGTGAACATGCCCGAGGGTGTGGATCCTTCTTACCGAGTTATCTACCCTGAGTCGGTTCAGAGTGCCCTGCTCGCGCTCCATCACCGGGCCGGCCACAAGGGACTTGGGTAGGCAGTTCTGTCTGCTCTGAGGAGCATCGACCAGCGTCTTCAAGTGGACCCGCGAGGCTTTGGGGAACTGCGCTATTCCTTGCGCGAGGCGAAGCTCGATGTCTTCGTCCGCGGTGTTCCCCCCTTGCTCGTATTCTACGCAGTCCACAAGACCAGACCCCTCGTGTTTGTGAAGAAGGTCGAAGCGCTGCCAGGGGCTGGCTTCTAGGCACCGTGCAGGGAATCAACCGTAAAGAATCGAGGCAGGCCATTGACACCAGGGGATCGGCCGACTAACTTCGATTCTTACGAAAACGTAATGTTCGAAGTTCCTTCCCCGACAGGTGCACTCCATGCGTCTGCGTCCCCTGGCTCGACCTGCCTTCACGCTCATCGAACTGCTGGTCGTCATCGCGATCATCGCCATGCTGATCGGCCTGCTGCTGCCGGCCATTCAGAAGGTGCGCGAGGCGGCCAACCGCCTCAAGTGCCAGAACAACCTCAAGCAGATCGGCCTGGCGCTGCATAACTACGAAAACACCAACAGCAGCTTCCCCCCGGCGGGCGTGTATCCGGTCGGCCAGACCTCCGCGGACAGTTACTCCATCCATGCACGCCTTCTGCCGTATCTCGAACAGGCCAACTTGTACCAGTTGGTCGATCTCAATGCCTCGGCCATCAGCCAGCCGACGGTCGTGCAACAGCGGATCGCAACCTACCTGTGCCCCAGCGAAGTCAATGACCGCGCTCGGTCGGATTCGACGCCCGTGCGCTATCCCATGAACTACGGTGCTAATGTCGGCTCGTGGTTCGTCTACGACCCCACCACGGGCAAGGGCGGCGACGGCGCCATTCCCATGAATCGAGGCGTCCGCGTAGGCGAATTCACGGATGGTCTGAGCAATACGATCGGTTTCGGCGAGGTCAAGGCCTACGGCTCGTATCTGCTGGGCACGGGTCTCCCGAGTACGCTCAACTCCCCGCCGCCCGCCACGCCCGCGGCGTTGCTCGCCCTGGGAGGTTCGCTGAAGGCCAATGTCTCCCATACCGGTTGGACCGAAGGTCAGACCTTCCAGACGGGGCTGACGTTCGTCTTCACGCCCAGTACCGCAGTGCCCTTTACCGATAGCACGGGTCCGTACGATGTGGACTATGTGTCCAACCGCGATGGATCTTCGGCCACAAAGCTCTCGTACGCCGCCATGACCGCGCGCAGTTACCACAGCGGCGGGATTGTCAACGTGCTCCTCATGAACGGATCGGTGCGCTCGATCACCTCGTCGATTAGCCTGGCGACCTGGCGGGCCCTGGGGACGCGGAGCGGTGGTGAGGTCGTGGGCGATTATTGAGAGGTGCGATGGCATTCACAGCCATGCCATAGTGGCGGGCTGGCGGAAAGTTGAAAAATGGAGAATTGGGAAATTCCCTCCTTGACAAGTTTCCCACCTCTAGCTAAAAGTAAAACTGGAAGCGCCCGCTGCACCGGACACCAGAGAGAAAACCATGACACAAAGCAAAACCGTGGTCACGCGCCTGGTAGACCGCAAAGCGCGTATCAGTCTTCCCGCAGCGTTCGCGAATGCTACGGTTATCATCGAACAGATGAGCGACACCGAGCTCCGCATCCGCAAAGCCAGGGTTCTCCCGGAGGACGAACTACCTTTCCACTGCCGAGAGTCGGCCAACCCCACCCTGCTGTCGGCGCGCGACTGGGACACGTTCCGCGAACTGTTGGATAACCCGCCGGAGCCGAATGAGGCGCTCCGGCGTGCGGCCGCGAGATACCAACAAGACCATGAGTGACTGGTGTGTCGAGCGCCTGGACCGTTCGCACCAGCGCAAGGAGTTTTCCTGCGGCCAGGGGGACCTCGACAAGTTCCTCAAGGAACTGGCCCGGCAATACGACGAGCGGTACGCAGCCATCACCTACGTCGCTGTCCGTTCCGGTGACAAAAGGGTGTGCGGCTATTACACGCTGTCCGCTGGCGCTGTCGCTCGCCAGGATGTTCCGCCGGCGACAGCCCGGAAGCTGCCCCATCACCCGGTGCCCGTTGCCCACTTGGGCCGGTTGGCCATCGATCAAGCCATTCAAGGTCAAGGCCTGGGCCGCTTCTTGTTGATGGACGCCTTCCGCCGGTGCCTGACGGCCGCGCAGGATCTGGCTATCTTCGCGCTGGAGGTGAGAGCCATCGACGACCGCGCCGGGGCTTTCTACCTCAAGTACGGCTTCATACCGCTTCTCGACAACCCACTTCACCTCTACCTACCGCTTCAGACCATCCGCCAAGCCTTACGCTCGCAGGGCTAAGGCTCTGTCCGAGAAGTCCCCTTCGGGTGGGCACTGCCCACCCTATTGACGCTTCGGCTCGCCTGGTTGGCATGGTTCCGATTGGCTGTGTTCTGGGTAACACCGTTGTGGCGGCAAGTTTTCAACTTGCCGGGACACCCCGGCAAGTTG
>JBGQLF010001376.1:0-3198 GCA_041499985.1 Gemmataceae bacterium | reverse complement strand
GCCAAGGGCTTGACGAGCGCGAGTTCGGTGCTGGTGAGTCGAGGAAATGCGACTTCTTCTGTCTGAGCCATTCCGCTGTCCTCAACGCGGCGAGGATCCGTCTTGCCCAATGAGGATTATACACAAGGCGGCAACTGATGATTGATTTCGCCGCGATGAACGGCCTACACTTGTGCCATGCCGCCATCCACAAACAATTCCGTTCCCGTGATGAAGACGTACACGCCTTCGTTCACAAACTGCTTGGCCGTCGCAAGGCCGATGCCGCTGTTGCCACCCGTAGCGAGTGTAATTTTTCCTTCAAGCTTACCCATGTTTTTCTCGTTAGCTGTCCTCGGATCACTAGCTCCTCACAATGGGCTACATCGTCGGTGCAGCCGCCGCGCCTCGCCGTATCGGCGCTAGCCGCCCACTCGGACGATCAGCTTGCCGAAGTTGCGTCCTTCCAGCATGCCGATAAAGGCTTCGGGCGCCCTCTCCAGACCGTCGACGAAGTCCTCGCGATAACGGATGCGGCCATCGGCGATGCCGGCACCGACCTCGCGCAGGAATGCGGGATAGTGCTCGGCGGCAAATTCGTAGTTGATGAAGCCGCGCACCGTCAGGCTCTTCGACAGGATCGCGCGCATGGTGGCCGGCAGCCAGTCGGTGCCGTCGCCCTTTCCCACGCCGTTGTACTGCGCGATCAGGCCGGAGACCGGGACGCGCGCGAACTTGTTGAGCAACGGCAACACCGCCTGCCAGATCGCCCCGCCGACGTTCTCGAAGTAGCCCGGATTGTGCGAGGCACCAGACAACTCTGATGCCCCGTGTCGCCGTGGCTATCACCTATTCTGAAGCTCGCTCCGACCGATCAGAATGTGCCAGCAAGGTTACGAGCCTCACGCAAGTTGCTAGGACCAGGGGCTGCGTGGCCCAGCGCGCCGAACGCCGCTTGGCCTGACGCTGGTGCTGGGCTTGCTTCCACAGCGCGGGTGTGAGAAACTCCCGTAAGCAATGGACAAACGCGCGGGACGGACGCCGCGACCGCCGCCTGGTCTTGGTCTGCATGAGCCGTTCCTCCCCACAGGTGTGTGACTACCCCTATGGTGGCAAGGGACGGCTCGTTCAGCTGCGCCAGTTGGTCCTGGGAACCCGGCAGCTGACGCAGAAAATCGTTCCAAACTCTCACAAGCAAAGACCTTACACAGAAAACCAATCGCGCTCCGTTACTGGCGTTGGGTGGCACGCCCTGAGTCTTCGAAGGGCGTGTCTGCCGCAGCCCCACGCCCTTCGAAGACTCAGGGCGTGCCACCCAATGTTGGAACCATGTCGAAAACTTGTGATAGGGAAGGCCCGCGATCGCCAGCGGAATTGGTTTGCGGTGTCGGCACTTGGAGCGCTACAATACGGCTCTCAATTTGATTCTGCCACACAGGGCTGGGAGCGTACTGTCCATGTCCTCCTCGGGATCGGTCACCTACTGGCTGGGCCGACTGAAGGCTGGCGATCAGGCCGCCGCCCAACGGCTGTGGGAATGTTACTTCGCGCGTCTGGTGGGACTGGCCCGACAGAAGCTGCGCGGTGCGGCGCGCCGGGCTGCTGACGAGGAAGACGTGGCTTTGAGCGCACTGGACAGCTTCTATCGGGGCGTCGAGGCCGGCCGGTTCCCACAGTTGCACGATCGCGATAACCTGTGGCGGGTGCTCGTGACGCTGACGGTGCGCAAGGCCGTGAACCTGCGCCGCTATGAAGCCCGCCAAAAGCGTGGCGGGGCGCTGCCTGAAGAAGACAGAGGGCCCTACCTCCCCAGCACCGCTGAGGAAGATGCGGATCTGGAGCAGGTTCTCAGTCGGGAGCCGACGCCGGAGTTCGCCGTCCAGGTGGCCGAGGAATGCCAGCGCCTGCTCGGCCTGTTGGAGGATGTCACACTGCGGGAACTGGCGCTGCGGAAAATGGAAGGGTACACCAACGAGGAGCTGGCGGCACAGCAGGGCTGTGTGCCGCGGACGATCGAGCGCAAGCTGCGGGTGATCCGCAAGCTCTGGGTCCCGGAGATCGACTCATGAGCAAGCCTGTTCACGGGGGAATTAACGAGCTGCCGCCCGACCAGGTCCAGCCGGCCGACCAGGTCTGTGATCGGTTTGAAGCCGCCTGGAGGAAGGGCCAGCGACCCCGCATCGAAGACTACGTGCAGGGGGTAATCGAGCCGCTGCGCGGACCCCTGCTGCGCGAGCTGATTCCCCTGGAGGCCGACTACCGGCGCCGGGCTGGGGAAGCGCCCCAGGCCACGGACTATCAGCAGCTGTTTCCCGAGTTGGATGGCCATTGGCTCGCTGGCGTGCTGACACCTGCCCCAGTGTCGCCGGATCCCACGGCGACCGCTCCCGTGACCGCCGACCCGGCAGCCAGACCGCCGGTTGGAGAAGCGCAGCGCTGGCGCTGCCCGCACTGCCACAATCCAATCCAGCTCCAGGACGACCGGCCCGATGAAGTTCTCTGCCCCGCCTGCGGCAGTTCCTTCCGCGTGCGCGACGCCCGCCATACCACCACGGCCGCGGGCATGCGCCCCCTGGGCAAGTTTCAGTTGTTGGAGCGGGTGGGCGTGGGTGCCTTCGGCGCCGTCTGGAAGGCCCGCGACACGGAGCTGGACCGGATCGTGGCGTTGAAGATCCCGCATGCCAGCCTGCTGTCCTCGCCGGCGGATCTCGAGCGTTTCCATCGTGAAGCGCGGGCCGCAGCCAATCTGCGCCATCCGGGCATCGTGACCGTCCATGAGGTGGCGCTGTTGGAGGGACTGCCGACGATCGTCGCCGACTTCATCGAAGGGACGACCCTCAAGGACCTCCTTCAGGTCCGGTGCTTGACCCTCCGCGAGGCGGCGACCCTGCTCGCGGAGGTGGCCGAGGCGCTCGACTATGCTCACGCCAAGGGCTTGGTCCATCGCGACCTGAAACCGGCCAACATCATGCTGGACTATAGTCGCCTCCCTGCTGATAGCCCCGGCCAGGAACGCGCGCTCGGCAAGCCGCTGGTGATGGACTTCGGGCTGGCGCTGCGGCAAGAAGCGGAAGCGACCCTGACGCTGGAGGGACAGATTGTTGGCACGCCGGCCTACATGAGTCCGGAGCAGGCAGGAGGTCGGGACCATCAGGCCGACCGGCGCAGCGATGTCTACAGCCTCGGAGTGATCCTGTACGCACTCCCCACCGGCGAGTT
>JBGQLF010001375.1:0-3200 GCA_041499985.1 Gemmataceae bacterium | reverse complement strand
GTGATCCGCAATTGTCCCGTTGCCGGGGCGGCGATCTCGGTAGTCGCCTTCTCGGTTTCCAACTCGAACAGGGGCTCATCGGCCTGAACCGTCTCGCCGTCCTTTTTGAACCAGCGGGCCAGCGTGCCCTCGGTCACGGATTCACCGACGGCCGGCACCTTGATCTCGATGGCCATGTCTGGTCCTCCTAGTCGAGGAAGGCTGCCAGCTTTTCCTCACTCCGCTGGATTCGCGGTCTGCACTTCTTCCTGGATCGCGCCCTTCTCCGGGGCGGTAATCCGTTTCGCTCCGTCTGATCGCGAGGCGCGCACCAGGTAGGGGACCGGCAAGCGGATCGCCGCTTCCACCAGCTCTTTCTGTTCGCGTAAATGTACCTTGGACGACCCCGTCGCCGGGCTGGCGCTGGCATCGCGACCGACATAATCCACGGGAAACCCCAGGGCCCGCAGCTTCGGCTCGACGAACGTCCAGCCGCCCATATTCTGCGATTCTTCTTGCACCCATACCCATTCCTGGGCGTGACGATAGCGGGACAGCGCTTGCTTGAGTTGCTCCTCGGGGAACGGGTAGAACTGCTCCAGTCGCACAAGGGCCACGGCGCCCGCTTCTTCCTGTGCGTTGCGCTCGGCCAGATCGTAAAAGATTTTGCCACTGCACAGAAGCACGCGCCGCACCCGGCTCGGATCGGCCCGCGGATCGTCAAGCACTTCGTGGAAATGTCCCGTGGTCAGCTCGTCCACTGGCGAGACAGCGCGACCGAGACGGAGCAGGCTTTTGGGGGTCATCAGGATGAGGGGCTTGCGAAACTCACGGCGCATTTGCCGCCGCAGCAAGTGGAAATACTGGGCGGGTGTGGTAACGTTGGCCACCTGGATGTTGTCGTCGGCACATAATTGTAAGAAACGCTCTGGACGGGCACTGGAGTGTTCCGGGCCCTGTCCTTCGTAGCCGTGCGGCAACAGCAGCACCAGCCCGTTCTCGCGTTGCCATTTCGATTCGCTGCACACGATGAACTGGTCAATGATCACCTGGGCGCCGTTGGCGAAGTCGCCGAATTGGGCTTCCCAGATCACGAGTGTTTTCGGTTCATCGAGCGAATAACCAAACTCGAATCCCAGCACCGCCGCCTCGGAGAGCAAGCTGTCGTACGGACTGAAGCGTGCCTGGTTCGGATCGAGATGGTTGAGCGGATAGTAGGGTTCTCCTGTGCGGGCGTCGAAGAGCACGGCGTGCCGCTGGCTGAAGGTGCCGCGCCGACTATCCTGACCACTCAGCCGTACCGGCGTCCCTTCCAGCAGCAGCGAGCCGAACGCCAGCGCCTCGGCGAACGCCCAATCAAACGAGCGGCGGGACTCCATGTCTTCCCGGCGCGCCGCGAGCTGGCGGGCAATCTTGGGATTGACGGTGAACGGCTCTGGAACCTGTGTCAGCACCTCCGTGATGTGGCGCAGGATCTCGTAGGGCACCCCCGTTTCCACGACCGCGTGCGAATAGTGGGCCGTGAATCCTTTCCAGTGCCCCCCAAAGCTGGGCATGCCCCGGCGTCGCGGTGGGTTGGTTCGGATCTCCTGCTGGGCCGCCCGCAGCTTGGCCTGGAACTCCTGACGGATCGCCTCGGTTTCGTCCGCCGTCAGATCGCCACGCAGGATGAGCTGTTCGGTGTAGACCTCGGTCAGCGACGGCCGGTCTTTGATCTTGTTATACATCAGCGGCTGGGTGAACGACGGTTCGTCGCCCTCGTTGTGGCCATGCCGCCGGTAGCAGTACATGTCGAGGACCACATCGCGTTTGAAGGTCTGGCGGAAATCCAGGGCCAGCTCGGCCACGTACACCGCGGCCTCGGGATCCTCGCCGTTGACGTGAAAGATCGGCACCTGAATCATCTTGGCCACATCGGTGCAGTAGGGCGTCGAGCGGGCGTCACTGGGCGGGGTCGTGAAGCCAATCTGGTTGTTGATGATCACGTGGATCGTGCCGCCGGTCGTGTAGCCGGCCAATTGCGATAGGTTGAGTGTCTCGGCCACCAATCCCTGGCCAGCAAAAGCGGCGTCGCCGTGAATCAGCAGCGGGATGCCGTAGACGCGCTCGTGGTCGCCGAACTGCAATTGCTTGGCCCGGACTCGCCCTTCCACGACCGGATCGACCGCCTCCAGGTGGCTGGGGTTGGGCGTCAACGAGAGGTGGATGGGCGCCCCGCGGGCCGTTACTCGATCCGAGGAGAACCCGAGGTGATACTTGACATCGCCATCGCCGTCGATCGAGTCGAGGAGGAAGTTATCCTCGAACTCGGCGAAGATTTCCTGGTACGGTTTGCCGAGCATGTTGGCCAACACGTTGAGCCGGCCGCGGTGGGCCATGCCCAGGACGATTTCGCGCACCCCCATGTCGGCGGCCTTCTCCACGATGGCGTCGAGCAGCGGGATGAGTGTTTCGGAGCCTTCCAGGGAGAAGCGCTTTTGGCCGACATAGCGGGTGTGCAGAAACTTCTCAAACAGCTCCGCAAAGTGCAAGTTCATGAGGATACGGAGCTTGCGCCGGCGGCCGAAGTTCGGCTCGTTGCGGCGCGGTTCCATGCGTTCCTGGAGCCAGCGCCGGATGCGCGTATCCTGGATATGCATGTACTCGACCCCGATCGTGCGGCAATAGGTTTCGCGGAGGACCGCAAGCAGTTCCCGGAGCGTGGCGCGCGGCAGTCCGACAAACGTGCTCGTGTCGAAGGTGCGGTCGAGGTCGGCCTCGTCGAGGCCGAATTCCGGCAGCTCGAGGAGCGCATGCGTGGCGGGCGGTTCGCTCAAGGGATCGAGATGGGCGACAAAGTGACCCAGGTCGCGGTAGGCATCGACGAGGCGCACGATCCCAATCTGAGCTTCGGTGTCCAAGGCGGGTGTCGCCGTCCGAGACAGGCCGAGTTGAAAGCCCTCGAAAAAGAGGCGCCAGTGCGCGTCCACCGAGTTGGGATCGTCCTGCCAACGCTGATAGGCGATCTCGATGGCGGCGAGATTCCAGCGGGTCGCGAACGTCGCATGAGTCATGGTGCTTGGTCTCGAGAGCTCCTCCGGTAGGGCCGGCCCAAGGCGTGCAGTCCCTCCAGTCATTTAAGAGGAAGCTTCGAGAGGGGGCAAGGCAGGGATTTGCTCTTGGCGCTGGTGTGAACGCAAACGACGTGTTCTGAAACGTAGCCACAAGCGTCCTCGCTTGTG
>JBGQLF010001374.1:0-3201 GCA_041499985.1 Gemmataceae bacterium | reverse complement strand
TAGAGAGGCCCAGAAATACCAGGAGCGGTTGCACCCACCCCGCGAACGCGGCGAGGCTCAGAGCGACGAGGGGCAGCGAGACGATCCAGGTCCCGACGTAGGGGATATAGCGCAGGACGGCTGCCAGAAAACCCCACAAGAGCGCATGCGGGACCTGGATCAGGAGAAGCCCGAGCGCCAGCGCCAAGCCGTAGCTGCCGTTAATGATGAATTGCATGAGCAGGTAGCGGCTGATCCGCTGGCCGGCGTCGTCCACCGCCTTGGTCATCACGGTGAGCCGGCCGTGGCCCACCAACCGGATCAGCCGGTTGCGCAGGTCCTCGCGCTTCAGGAGCATGAACACGACCAGCACCAGCGCCAGGGCCAGGCCGCCGAGCGACTCCACCAGCGGCCGGAGCAAGGCCGGCAACCGCGCCAGCCAGGCCGGACTCTCCGGCTGGAGCACCACGGCCGACGGCTTGTCCGCGGCAACGCCGCCCGGCCCGGCCAGCTGGTCCGTGATCCCTCCTTTCGACCCAGCCGGCGGCGACTGCCACTCGCCAGTAAGGTCTTGGATCATCTTGTCCAGGCTTCCCAGGACCGACCCCGTAAAGCTTTGTCCAAGCCGTTGTACTCTCGGTTTTCCTTGCCAGCTGCTCTCTCCATTGGCCACCGGTTTCGCTAGAACGATGGCATCATGGAAGGTCTGCTCCTTGAACCTGTTTCGGATACCGACAACCTGTCTTCTGCGGTGCCATCGCTCGCACAACTCAGCCAGGAAGTGGCCGAGTTACGTGCCGAAGTGGCCCGTCTGCGGCGGGAAAACCTCGAATGGCGCCAACAAGCGGGCTATTGGCAAAGCCGGCATGCGGATGCCGTCCGGCGCCTCGCAGCGTTGGAACAAGAAAACGAGCACCTTCGGGGTGAGAACAGCAAGCTGCAGGCCCAACTGTTCGGACGCAAGTCGGAAAAGCAGTCCCGCAGCGATCGCTCCAATCAACTCGACGACGCCGGCGCGACCCAGCCGCCGCGGCCACGCGGCCACCAGCGGGGCCGGCCCGGTCCCCAACGCCGGGACTACAGCCATCTGCCTGTCCGCGTGGAAACCATCGAACTGCCGGAAGCCGAACGCGTCTGTCCGCACTGTGGCTTGCCGTTGGTAGCTTGCGGTACGGAAGATGCGGACCAAATCGAGATCGACACCATCGTCTATCGGCGCGTGACACATCGGCGGCGCTATCAGCGGAGGTGCTCGTGCCCAGGGCAACGCACGTGGACGGCGCCCCAAGTGCCGAAGCTGATTCCCAAGGGGCGCTTCGGGGTGTCGGTCTGGGTGGAGATCCTCCTCGACAAGTTTGCCAGCTATCGGCCGACTGAACGGTTGCTCCAGCACTGGCAGCTCTTGGGACTGGATCTGGCACCCGGTACGGTGGCCGATGGTTTACGGCGCTTGGAACCGCTCTTGCAACCGATCCAGGAAGCCTTGTGCGCACGCAATCGGCAGTCCGTCTTGACGGCTGCCGATGAGACACGTTGGCTGGTCTTCATCGACCACGAAGGCAAAGTCGGCCACACGTGGTGGTTGTGGGTGTTTGGCGGTGGCGACACGGTGGTGTATGTCCTGGACCCCTTCCGCAGCCACGAGGTTCCGGAAAAGCACTTCCCCAAGAACGCCAGCGGCGTGCTCCTGGTGGATCGCTACAGCGCTTATAAAGCGATGGCCCAGGTGAAAAACGGCACGTTGGTGCTGGCCTTTTGCTGGGCGCACGTGCGCCGGGATTTTGTGCAAGTGGGCAAGGGCTGGCCGGAGCTGAAAACCTGGGCTCTGGAGTGGCTGCAACGCATCCGCGAACTGTATCGCTGTCAGCGCCAACGCCTCCGTCATCCCGCCGCCGCCACAGACGCCGCGTTGCGGCAAGCGGTGACCGCGATGCAGCAGCACTGCGACACCGAACTGGCTGATCCATCCCTCCGCGCGCCGTGCCGCAAGGTGTTGACCAGCCTGCAAGAACACTGGTCGGGCTTGACGCTGTTCGTCGACGATCCCCGCATCCCGATGGACAACAACCTCTCGGAACGCCGCCTGCGTGGCCCTGCAGTGGGCCGTAAGAACTACTATGGTTCCGGCGCCGAGTGGAGTGGTCGTCTGGCGGCCACGCTCTTTTCGATAGTGGCCACTCTGAAACTGTGGCAGCTCAATCCACGCTTATGGCTGCAGTGGTTCCTCCAAAGCTGTGCGGAAGCAGGCGGCCAAGCGCCAGAGGACATCCAACCCTTCTTGCCTTGGAATCTATCACCGCAAAAGCGCGCCGAACTCAGTACGGGTACGGAGCCAGTAACACCGGACAGCAGTTGAACTCCTCTTCACTGGCCGTCTTCGACCAACGCCCATCTCAAGCTTGCTCTTTGGGCAAGTACAGGGGAGGTCGCGCGCAACGGCTTGGACAAAGCTTTACCCGACCCCTGGCCCATCTGCCGCAGGGATCGGATCTTGCCCTTGATATTCTCGGTGTAGGTCGGCAGGTCGCGGGCCAGGCTCGTGACCTCGGCCGTAACCAGCCAGACGACACCGCCCAGGAGCAGCGCCGCCAGCAGGACGACCAGGATCACCGAGGGCATTCGCCCCAGGCCCCGCCGTTGGAGGATCGTGACGAGCGGGGCCAGCAAAAAGGTCAGAAACACCGCCAGCGCGACCGGGATGAACACCGTCTGCGCCCAATACAAACAGCTGATCACGACGACGCCGACCACTGTGCCGATCAGGACGATCAGCGCCCGCTGCCAGCCGGGAGCGGCGGATACCTTGGCCATCGATCCGATCCTCCAGGAAGAGGGCGCGCGCCTGGCGAACGCACCCTGGAAGTCCGCTTACCGGCGCGTGCGCCCGACCAGGTGGCCCGCCACCACGCCGAGGAGCAGGGCCCCGCTTACCATGAGCCAGGGATGCCGGCGCACGTGTGCCGGGAAGTCGAACGCCCGCCCCATCGCTTCGGTGGTGCCGTGGACGGCCCCTTGCACCGCCTGCACGCTCGTTTCGACCGTCGCCTTGACGCTCTCCACCGAATCGCTGACGGCCGCGGTGGCGCCTTGCCAGGTGTCCTTGATCCCCTGCTCCAGGGTTTCCAGCTTGTCCACCAGGCCCGCCCTAGTTTCCTCGACCTCCACGCGGAGCGCTTCCGGCTCGCGCTCGATGACACTGATTTCTTCCGCCATGACAACAAC
>JBGQLF010001373.1:0-3204 GCA_041499985.1 Gemmataceae bacterium | reverse complement strand
TCGAACGGATCGGCAGCCCACTCGGCGATCTCGTGGCTCAGCCCGCTGATGTCCTGCTTCGCCCAGGCCTTGGTCGGGCCGAACGTACCCGGAGTTATCCACGAAGCCCAGACGAAAGTCTGGAGGCTCTGCCGGCCCTCGCTGCCATTGCCTTCGGCGGTCGTATCAGTTGTGCCATGAGCGCCGAAAACGCAGCACCCGGACACCGGGTTGTAAAGCAGCACACCGTTGGTGATGAAAAGCGCGAGCCGGTGCGGCTGGAGGTAATGCAGACTCGCGGTCAGGCCCTCCACCTGCGGCTGAAACCATGTCTCGTCGACCTCGGCAAAGGTTGTCCCACCCGGGCTGGTCACCGTGATGCCGAATGCCGCGGGGACCTGGATCGTCACCGGGCGCCGAACGGAGGACGTCAGGTAGAGGTGGTAGTCCGTGGCAACTTTGTTGAACTGGGAGCGCATGATCGCGTCCAGGTACTGAACATCCGCGTTGCCGGCGGACAGGTCGCCACCTGATCCCCTCGCACCCTTGCTGGTGCTGGCCGCGCTGGTGGACGAGTAGTCGCCCGTCTGGAACAGGGGCGACGCAAGCACCGCCGGTGTGACGTCAGTGCCGTTGAACGCCCTGCCGCCGACCGCCAGGTTGATTGGAACTATGTCGACGGTGATTGTGGCGTCGCCATTGGTCGCGGGGTCGGCTCCAACCATGCTGTACGCGTAGGTCGCGCCGTCCACCGGGTTGGTGGTCTGGCCGCTCCAGAACTGGATCGTGCGCGCACCGACATGCGGCCCGTCCGCGTGGAAGCGGTCGGAGGTCGGGTTGAGGGTGGACTCGTCGACGGGCGTCGGGGGCGTCTCGGTGCCGGCGGTCACGCCGGCCGAGGCGGCGACCAGGGCCAGGGCCGCGGCGGCCAAGGCAGCAACGGAAGAACGCGCATGACAAAACGACATGAGCCACACCCTCTCTTACAGACCCCTGCGGACGGCACCCAGGCCCTTAACGCGAGCTTCACGAATAGTAGGGCGGACCTTGAACGACTTTGCGAAATTAACTCAATTTCTTGTCGCGTTGGCCGAATCGTTACAAGGAAGGATGGGAGACCGGACTCAAGGAGCCGGTCCCCCTCCCCTGTTTTACTTGCGCTTGTAGCAGCCCGCGGTCTGGTTGGCCGCGCGGAGCTTGTTGACGGTGTTGTCGTCGGCGTAGGCGATGTGGGCGCAGCCCGACGGGTCCAGGTCCTCGCTGATGAAGTCGAGGAGGTGTCGGTTGGAGCTCGGCGCCACGCACGCGATGCCCAGGTTGCAGATGTCCCCGACGTGCATCGGGGTGGTGGTGATCTGGGATGTCACCCAAGTCGCGTTCGCCGGACTCGATGTCAAATTGAGTGATTGCGCCGCGTACAGGTTCCAGCTGCACGTAGGCGGATAAGTTGTGGGATTGCCGTTGGCAGGCCCGGGTCCGGCGCAGCCACCAGGATTGGCCTTGCCGAAAGCGTCGGTGGGGATGATCTCAGGCGTCCTGAGGTAGGCGACGTCCACCTGCCCCGGGTTGCGTACGGCGATCGCCGGGAAGAAGTGGGTCCCGGTGTCGCCGGGCGGATTGACGCGATACGGCCGGCCGGCGCTTCCGGGAATCAGCCCACCTCCACCGTCCCAGGTCGAGCCGCCGTTGCTCGACCAGACGACGTACATGTCGTACTCGCACGAGGTGTCCGACTGCAAGGTGCCGGCGGCGGACTCGGCCGAGCACCTGGCGGGATTGGAGTTGAGGTTGATGGCAAATCCGAAGTACGGGTTGCCCTGGCTGTCCAGGGTGAACCCGACAAACGGGGTCGACGCATCATGCCCGATGCCTGCGTCGAAGGCCTGCTGGGGCGTCCAGGTCACCCCGTTGTCGTCGGAGTACGAGATCCAGAGCGTGTGGAACGACTGCAGCATGCTGACGTTGCAGCCGGTGGCGTTCTGGGCCAGGTCGGCCGCGATCCAGCCCACCGTGATGCGCCCGGCGTGCGGGGTGCCGGGCGGCGCGATGCCCACCCCGGCGGGCACGGTGTTGCAGAAGGTGTAGCCCTGCGCCACGAGGGTGCCGGCGACGGTCCCCGGCTTGACCGCCGGGCTGGCGAGCACCTCCTGCGCGGCGCCGAACGTGGCGCCACCATCGTGGGAGATGTTGACCCAGATCTGGCTGGGTCCATAGAAATCGTGGTACATGAGGACGACTTCAGCCTGGGTTGTGCTGGTGGCCGGCGGAAGGATTGACGCGGCGACCCAGTCGCGATCGACGCCGAAGGCGCTGCAGCTCGTCGCGCACTGCGGGATCAGACCCGCGCCGTGCGTCCAGCTCGCGCCGTGGTTGATGGATTTCCAGACGTCAGCCTGCAGCGGGGCGACTCCCTCGCTGCCGGCCAGGTTGCACATGTACACCGCGTTCGACTGGTCCGTCGCGAGGCAGTCGTCGCCACTGTTTGGATCGGCGGTCGTCACCTGCCTCCAGCTCGTCCCGCGGTCGGTCGAGGTATAGGTGATCGTCCCGCCGCTGGGCGTCGAGTCGTAGAGCTGCCCGAGGTTGTCGGAGACGAGCGAGGGTTCCCCGCCGTACGCCCCGACGTCGGCGACGCTGTAGGCCGGCGCGCTGCTTCCCAGGACGGACAGCGGCGGACCGATTGCCACCGCTGCGACGGCGACCAGGAAACCAAGACCCGAAGCAGCCAGTACGCGTATGCGCATGACCCCACCCCCAGTAGTGAAATTTCCGACGAGGAAACTCCCCTACCTTCCACCGAAAACCGTAGCAGGAACGGTTCCGGCCTGGCTGCCTTCACAGATCTACACGGCGATTTGTGACAAACCCACCGAATGCGAGTACCGTCGCCAACAGGCATCCGTACAACTGAGAGGGAAACGCTGGCGCGGATGCTACAAGACGGTCGAGTTCTCTTCGCCGTGGCGGGCCAGCTCCGCGGCGGGGTCCAAACCTGAGCATAGGGAGGCGCCAATGACCTTGCCCACTGGACGAAGCATTCGGCTTGTATTGACGACCCTCGGGCTGGCCGGCCTGATCGTTGCCCTCAGCGCAGTCCCGGCGGCGGCAACTCCGGGGAGCAACTTCGGGCCGACGGTCTTGGGTCGTGCGACCAACCAATCCGAGGGGACACTTCCCATCACGCGGGGCCTCGACGTCGTTGTCCAGCAGAACGTCATCGGCGCC
>JBGQLF010001372.1:0-3206 GCA_041499985.1 Gemmataceae bacterium | reverse complement strand
TTGCCGCCACAAGGCTGGTACCTGCCTTTGAACCAGGCCGAAATTTCCTCCCCGTAGCTGAATTCGGCCGAGTCCAGGCCCGAAGTCTGGCGACGGGGAGGGTGCGTCCTGCCGCTCGCCTTGCCAGGGCTCAGCGTGCAGCTGGCTTGGCGGCAGGAGCGCCCGAGCACCATTTGCCAAGGCTCCTACAATGAAGCTGAGATTTCCAACTGGGATCGCGGTGGGAGGGAACCGTCACATGACATCCGCGCGCTTGCAGCGCATTGATGATCTGGTTCGCGAACTGAGCTTCCAGGACGATCCCGACCGGTTGGTCCGCGTCTTCGGCAAGCAGAGCGACCTGCTCTTCCGCCGTGACGGCATCGTCAGCGTCAGCCGCCGCGAGCTGTCCGCGCCGCAGTATCGCATCACACGCTCTTGGCGCTGGCACGAAGCGATTAATCCTTGGACAGATGTTCATCGTTTGCCCTTGTTGGACCGGGGATTGCTCGGCGAGTTGCTCTACGCCGGCAAACCCGGAGTCATGAACCGCCTCGAAATCGCAGCCGATGATCCAGCCAGCGAGCACCTGGAAGGGATGCACGCTTTGGCCTATGCGCCCGGATACGACCATGGCCAGCCACTCAACATGACCGTCAGCCTGCGCCGAGAAGCCGATAGCATCACTCCGGAAGATCTGGAAGCGCTGTTGCTCAATGCCAATCTGGTCGGGCGCGCGGTCAATAACCTCTTGTTGGCACGCCAGCTGGACGAAGCCTACCGCCGGCTCGATCACGAGATGCTCCAGGTCGGCCGCATGCAGCGCCACTTGTTGCCCACGCAGTTGCCGCGGATCGACGGCCTGGAGCTCGGCGCTTCTTACGTCACTTGTAGCCGGGCCGGCGGTGATTACTACGATGTATTACCGTTACCGGATGATCAATGGGGGTTGTTCCTGGCCGACGTCAGCGGGCACGGCGTGGCCGCCGCGGTGGTCATGGCCATGATGCACACCTTGCTGCACGCTTATCCCGGAGCGCCTGTGCCTCCGGGACAGGTGTTCAGCTATGTGAACCGGCATCTCCTGGCCGTGGCTCCGGAAGGCATGTTTGCCACGGCATTTTATGGCGTGTACGATCCAGTGCGGCGCCGGCTGCGCTATGCCAGCGCCGGTCATCCTCCTGGGTTAGTGCGCCGGGGGGGCTATCACATCCGCGAGCTCGATCGGCCCGGTGGACTACCCCTGGGCATTCTCCCCGAGGAAACCTGGGCCGAGGGAGAAACCGCCTTGCTGCCCGGCGAGGCTTTGCTGCTGTATACCGATGGCATCGTCGAAGGCGTGAACCGGCAGGACGAACCGTTTGGCCGGGAACGCCTGGAGAACGCACTGCGCCTGGCGCCGTTACGGGCCACGCCCCTGGTTGGCCACATCGAACGCTACTTCAAGGATTTCTGCCCCGACTCGCCTGACCTGGACGATCGCACGCTCCTGGCCGCTGTGGCCGTGCCGTGAAGCCAACCGTCGGTGATGCCGGACGGCTCGCTTGCCGGCCGGGCCAGCAGGCGAGCCGCCTGCACCACGGAACTGCTGCCCCGTTTTGAACCAGGCGACAATTCAGGTGTATTCTCATCCTTTTCTCACTACGTTTTCATTAGCGCTCGGCTATCCTCCCAAACCTGTGAGTTTCATCATGTGCTAGCTGCCCGGCCTGGACTTTCCAGTGTCCGTTCACGGAGAAACTCCCTTATGCCTGTCTGTGCGCCTACCGGGGAAGGATCCGGAATCTGGTTTGCCGTTTTCGCTGTCAGCCTGCTGGGCGTGCTGGCGGGACTGCTCGGGCTTTTGTTTCCGCGTCTGACCCGCCTGCCGCTGGTTCCGAGCTGCGGAGGCTGCTTGCTTAGCATCCTGGGGGTGCTCCTGCTGCTCCAACTGCTGACGCAAGTCCAGAATCTCCTGGATGGGACACCACTCTTCCTGGCCAAGTCCGGCATCCTGCTGGCCGGGCTGTGGCTGGCCCTCTCGAGATCCGGCAGCGCGGGTGCTCTCCCGCTTCGCTCGTCCCGGCTGGCCTTGGCAACACTCGCCGCCGGCCTCACGTCGACGGTCTGGTTGGTCTACGCCTTGGCCGAGATGCCGTTTCCCGATGTCACGCTACCTGAATTGCCACCCATCCACCTGGTGGAAATACCCCATTCCACGGCGCGGACGGATCAAGGCACGCCCATTCCCCTGTTGATGAACGAGGAACAGCAACATCTGACGGTGGCCGAGGAACTGACCTTGTTGAAGAGCCTCGGGCTGACCCAGGCCGTAATCCGGATGGGACCTGCCGATCCGGTCACCAACTGCCACGGCTGGGTGTTTGCGGCTGGCCAGTACTGTGTCAGCGGAGTTTGGGTGCGCCGGATCCTCCTGGAGAATGGCTATCAGCGGGTCGACAGACCCGACGTCGGCGACTTGATCGTCTATCAGAATGACCAGGGCGAAGTCCTCCACACAGGCGTTGTCCGTGCCCTGGGCCTGGGTGATCTGGTTCTCGTCGAGAGTAAATGGAGTGTGTGGGGGCGCTATTTGCACGAACCGGCCGCGCAAGCTTATTCGGCCAACTACACCTACTATCACAGCCCCCGCTCCGGTCACTTGCTGGCGGGAGTTTCTGCGGCACCGCCCACGTTTTCCGGCAGCATGGTGCGACGCTAACTGACGTGTTGTTCAACGTAGCCACAAGCGTCCTCGCTTGTGGGCTGCTGTAGCCCACAAGCGAGGACGCTTGTGGCTACGATCCGGCAACAGGTTCCTGGACCTGAACTGGGCGCAGGGGCGCTCGGGCAGCTTTGCCAGGACTGGTTTGGCTCCTTCCAGCCTGACACGACCCCACCACCGCCACCCTCACCGCCGACCGCTCACCCTTTCACCAGCCACGTGATCCCCGATCCCCAGGGCACAGTCCCTCCCGCAGACCAAGCGAAGTCGACGCGCGGCCGAAAAGACGCCATAATGGCAACGGAGTGGCGCGCCCGGTTTCCGCCCAGCAACAGAGGGCGCCCCAACGGAAGAACTGTCTATGGCAACGGAAGGCCCGGCTTTTGCTGCTGGGATCTACGATGACCGATCCGGAAATCATTCTCCACCTCTGTGCTGAGGCGGCACCGACTCCGTGGTATCCGAAGACCTATGCCCAGGTCACCGGCATCGAGCGGGACAGCCTCGACCCGCCCCTGGAACG
>JBGQLF010001371.1:0-3208 GCA_041499985.1 Gemmataceae bacterium | reverse complement strand
GTCACCCACCTTCAGGGGGCGCACCGCCACAGCCCCGGTGGCGGGCGCTTTGCTCCGGGCGGGGTGGCCTGCCGCGGGAGTAGTCGCCGCAACGGCCACCGCGCCGGAAGGCGTAGCTGCTCCCGCGAGCAGACTGGCGATGGGTTGGAACTCGGCCAACGTCACACGATGGAAGCCGGTTCGCGGCTGCAACTGGCACTTGGGCGAGGACAAGAACGTCTGCCGCGAGGTCACCTGACTGGGCGCCCCTGCGTAATTGACGTAGACCACCTGGGTCGTGTACGCCCGCGGATCGACCATTTTCGGATGCGGTGGTTGGGCCACGCCATGTTGGAAGGCGAGCAGGAGCAGATCCAGATCACTTCCCAGGGCCCGTGAGCGAATGCCATCGAGCAAGAACAGGCCACAACTGGCGTAGTAGACCGCGCTCAGCCAGAAGCCGGGACCCCGCGCATGATAACCGCCAAACGACAGGGTATAGCCGCGCTGCCCGCGCAGGTGTTGCGTCAGCTGGTTCGCGAGCCAGTCAGACGAAACGCCGGGCGGCAACAAGGAACGGAGTACGCTGATCTTAAAGGTTAAACAATCATGACACGATGCGGACACCACGGGCACCAAGGGCCGGGCGGCGTCGAGACACACATTGGCGTCCAATTCGCCGCTGTAGCAGCCCGAAAAACAACCATGCTGCTCGACATGTTGCAACAGCGATGCGGGAAGGGGCATGGCTTTCGTACCTCATCAGGTCCGGAGTTTACGGGACTAGTACGATATCATACGTCTGATCTCCCCGGCGCACCATACAGAAAAGGGCGGACGCATCGGCCCTGCTGTAGTGCTCGGGAATCGGCTCGGCTTGCTCGAGGGGGAGCAGCAAGCCGGCGGTCTCACTTTCGTTGGCACGGGGCGGGTCACTGTTCGTCGCCCCTGCCGCCGGTCCGCTAGCCACAAGGTTGGACCGGGATTTCGATTCGACCAGAATGGTCACGCGGCCCAAGGGAGCACCGTAAACCACGTAGGTGCCCTCGCGGGTGATGCGTCCGAAGGCACGGCGGCCATCGACGCCGAGGAGCGTGACCTGTCCGGAAGTGACGGGCTGTCCCTTGAAGGTGACTCGACCCGTCACCGTGCCTGTGAAACGGCCGTGGCAGCCCACGACGGTCAGCACTAGCAGCAACAGGAAACCACGACACCCCCAACCGGATGCTTGCGGCACGTGTTGAGTTCCCATCTCATCTCCTCGAGCTAGCGGTGACCAAGACGGGATGCAACGCTGGCAGCGGTGTCGCCTCTCTCAGGGGCGGCGCCGACGGTTCCTTCAGAGTCGAGGCACGCCGACGGTCTCGATTCATGCATTGAGTTGCGCTCATAGCCGGCCTCCAAAATAGGATGAAGTAGGAAAAATGACTCTGCTCTGAAGGTAGGGTCGAGTAAACTTGCTTGTCAAGAAGATTCGCCCAAGAACGCACGCGGGGGTAGGCAAAAAGTCTCCTCCCAGCAAGCCGGGGTTGTCAGCCCCCGGCTCGCCCGAAAAGACTGCCACGCTCCTTTTTAGCTCGGTCCGGAATTCTTCCTATCGGTCGCACCGCCACTCGGTATAATGACGCAACTATGAATGCAGCGCAGGCAAGTGTCGTGGCAGCCCCTGAGCGAGAGGCACCGAGTCCCGAGCGCCAGCTCCAGGATTTGCAAGTCATTCTGGACGTGGCCCGCGCTCTGGGAGCCGCCACGGAGTTGAACGAACTCCTGGCGCTGATCCTGAACTCCGTCCGCCAGGTGCTCAGCGCGGAGCGGGCGACGCTGTTCCTCTACGACGCCGGTTCGCGAGAGCTGTACAGCAAAATCGCCCATGGTACGGGCGAGATTCGCTTTCCAGCCGACCGAGGAATTGCCGGAGCCGCGGCCCAGAGCCGAGGCACCATCAACATTCCCGACGCCTACGCGGATTCCCGCTTCAATCGCGAGGTCGATCGCCAGACGGGCTATCAGACGCGCTGCTTGCTCACGGTCCCGCTCGTCGGCTTGGAGGACCAGCTGGTCGGTGTCGTGCAAGTGCTCAACAAGATCGATGGCGTCTTTACACGTTATGACGAGCACCTGGCCGAGGCCCTGGCCGCCCAGATCGGCGTCGTTATCCAACGGGCCCGGCTGATCGAGCATTACGTGCAGAAGAAACAGTTGGAAAGCGCTATGGCCCTGGCGCGCGATATCCAGCAGAACCTCTTGCCCAAGAAACCGCCGCGTGTTCCCGGCTACGACATTGCCGGTTGGTGCCGGCCCACCGATGAAACGGGTGGTGATTGCTTTGATTTCACCCAGCTACCGAACCAGCGCCTGGTTGTGACCGTGGCCGATGCCACGGGACACGGCATTAGCGCGGCTCTGATGATTTCGGAAACGCGGGCACTTCTTCGCGCCCTGTCCGCTTACGTCGAGGAAGCCGGCGAACTGCTGGCGCGCGTCAACACGTTGCTCTGTGCCGACTTACCGGATGGTCGTTTTGTGACCGCTTTTGTCGGAATGCTCGATCCGCTGCAACACCAGTTGGAATACGCCAGCGCCGGCCACGCACCGCTTTTCTGGTACCACGCGGACCGAGGCCAGGTGAGTAGTACCATGGCGACCGGTTTGCCGCTCGGGCTGATCGACTCGATGGCGATCCCCTCGGCGCCGCCGGTGCATCTGGCCCCTGGTGACATGGGGATTTTCCTGACCGATGGTTTTCTCGAAGCGCGCAGCGAAGCCGGCGACCAGTTCGGCCAGGAACGGATGATCCGGCTTATCGTCGACCACGCCGCCCAACCGGCGGCCGAGCTGATCCGCGTCCTGGAGAGGACGATCGGCAGCTTCATCGGCAGCGGGCCTCAGCTCGACGATCTCACGGCGGTCATTGTTAAGCGCTGTCCGTGATCTGTTGTCGGACGACTTGCAGCTGTTCCCCTCGCTCGGTGGCAGCGGAATCATTTCCCCGCGTGCTCCGCTTTGGCCGGGCCGGGACGTCTCTTCTGCTTGAGCGCTCGCCGACCCAAAGCGTCGTAGGTCGCGTACTTGTACATTTCCGTCAACGTCGGATAGTTATAACACGCCTGAATGAACAGCTCCGCCCCGGCTCCCATCAACAGGGCCGTCAGTCCGACATGGACCACTTCGGTCGCCTGTTCGCCGATCATATGGACGCCGAGTAGCTTCACGTCCTTGAACTCGTCGG
>JBGQLF010001370.1:0-3214 GCA_041499985.1 Gemmataceae bacterium | reverse complement strand
GCCCTTTCCGGGGGGCTCGCCGCTCGTTGTCACCATCCCGCCCCCCACGGGCAGCACGGCAACCGCGGCGCCCACCGGGATTGTGGCCAATGGGACAGCGAACTTCGTGGTCTCCGCCAACGGCAAGTCCGGCACCGCGGCGTTTGTCTTCGCCACGGAGGACGGCACCATCTCCGGCTGGAGTCCTAGCGTCGACGCGACGCATGCTATCCTCGCCGCGGATAATTCGGCCGTCCCGAATGCCGCGAACGGGGCGGTCTACAAGGGGCTTGCCCTGGGAAGCAACGCCCAGGGCACCTTCCTGTTTGCGACCAATTTCCGCGCCGGCACCATCGACGTCTTCGATAAGAATTTCGCCAAGGCTACCCTCGCCGGCTCCTTTACGGACCCGAACATTCCGGCTGGATTTGCCCCCTTCGACATCCAGAACATGGGCGGCAATCTTTTTGTCACGTACGCCAAGCAAAATGATGTAAAACACGACGATGTGGCGGGAGCTGGGAATGGCTTCGTGGATGTGTTCGATACCACCGGGAAGCTGCTCAAGCGCTTCGCTTCGCAGGGGACCCTCAATTCGCCCTGGGGCCTGGCGATGGCCCCCGCCCAATTCGGGGCCTTTAGCAATGACTTGCTGGTGGGCAACTTCGGCGACGGCCGGATCAGCGCGTTTGATCCAAACACCGGCGCCTTCCTTGGTCAAGTCCAGGATGGAGGAGGCAAGCCGCTGAGCATCGATGGCCTGTGGGGGATCATCGTCGGCAGCGGGGCCAACGGCTTCGATCCGAACACGCTTTACTTTAGTGCCGGGATTAACGGAGAACAACACGGCCTTGTCGGTTCTCTGCGTGCCGAGACGCCCAACGAACGCTTTATCTCCCAAATCTACCTGGACCTTCTCCAACGTCCGGTCGACCCGACGGGCTTGGCATTCTGGGGGGATGCGCTGACCCAAGGGTCGACCCACACGCAAGTGGTGCAGGGCATTGAGGCCAGCCTGGAGTACCGTACCGATGTCGTGCAAAATGTTTATACCACGTTCCTCCACCGCGCCGCGGATCCCACTGGACTGAACGTTTTCACGACCTTCCTGGCGAATGGCGGCACGGTCGAGCAGATGGAAGCTGCCGTGACCGGTTCGCCGGAATACTTCCAGAATCGTGGTCAGGGGACCAACGACGGCTTCCTGGACGCCCTCTACCAGGACGCTCTGCACCGTGCCGTGGACCCCACCGGCCGCTCCGCCTTCGACCAGGCGCTGGCGAACCAGGCCACACCTACCGCGGTCGCCTCCGTGATCTTCGCGAGTGACGAATTGCGGACGGATTTAGTGCAGAGCTTCTATCAGCGCTTCCTGGGTCGCTCGGCCGAGAACAGCGGCCTCGCCGTTTTCGTGAGCGCGTTGGACCAAGGCATGAGGGACGAACAAATCATCGCCGCGATTGTCGGCTCGGGTGAATACGCCGGGCGAGTCTAGGCAGATCCGCAGCAGTGTGTTGACAGCGCGCGGGGGTTTCTCCGAGCCGCGACCGTCAGGGAGCGGCGGCCGGCACCGCTCCCTGACGATCGCGGCTCGGATGCTGTCTCGACGCTCTTGCAACAGTTCCTTGGGGCCGCACCCTGTCCCGTGCAGGCTGTTGCCCCATTCTCTTCAATTCATCAGAATACGAGATGGGGTATGATCATTTTTCTTGTCCAAGGTGTTGGACCAGAGTCCTCGGTCGTTCTCGGAACGCTCCTCGTCGCCACCCTCTTCGGGCCGGCGATACCCCAGAAGCAGACGAGTAGGCCCGAGCAAGAGAACGCCGCGGGGCCGCTCCTGGTTCCGTCGACGGTCCGTCCGACGCGGCAGACCTCGGTCCGGCAGTCTCTCATGAACTCGGAGTCGGCCGAGAGGGATGCCAAGTTCCTTCGTGCCCGTGCCTTTTTTCGCCGGGACTGCGTGGGCTGTCACGGCGAAGACGGCAAAGGAAGCGAGGCGCGTCGAAGCATGCCTCGAATCCCGGACTTCTCCCGTCCAGCCTGGCAGGAGCGCAAGAGCGATTCCCGGCTCCTGGCGAGCATCCTCGATGGCAAGGGAACCTTCATGCCGCACTTTCGTGATCGGCTGAGCAAGGAAGAGGTTCATGATCTGGTGGCCTATGTGCGATCGCTGAATGCGTCTGGGAGAACACAAGGTGCCGCCCCGCAGCCCGATTACGACCAGCGCTTCCGCCAGTTGCAGGAAGAGCTGGATGAACTACGCAAACAATTCCGCGAGTTGGCAGAGCCGCTCCGCAAGCCTTGAACGGTTCCTGACTACACCCGGTGTGCGGCTTCATCCCGTCAAGTGAGCGGCTTCGCACAGTCGCCCGGTCCATGCAACGGCTCAGTCGAATACATCTCAGCGGAATCGGAACTGTAGAAAACACGGGGAAAACCGCAGCTAGAACGAACAAACTGGCCTCAGGAGGCCACTTGTTGTCCTAATGGACCCAATTGGTCCCCAAAGATTCTCCTGTTGTCGGCACTGTACCAGCGCTTTCCGGCCAGGAACGGTTCCGAAGGGCGAAGCGTGGCATGGTTGTTGCAAAACAACTTGCTGCCTGCCTGCTGTGAACCAGCAAGCAGATCGAGGTTTGGTGAGGAACCGGTGTCTCCTTGGCTGGGAGGGTAGGAGTTGGCAAGAAGCTTGCTGACCATAGTCTTGCTGGTAGGGCTGGTCTTGAGCGCCCTGGCCCTGGCACGCCGGCTGATGGATTATCCTCTGCCGGGCAACCAGCAAGGGTATGAACCCGAGCAACCGATCGCCTTCTCCCATAAGCAGCACGTGGGGGAAATGCAGATCTCCTGCTTCTATTGTCATTTCGGAGCCGAAACGAGCCCGCACGCGGGGATTCCGCCCGCGAGCGTCTGTATGACTTGTCATCGGTTTGTGACGGCTCCCCAAAAAGACGTGCTTCCCGAACTCCTCGAAGCTCGCAAAGCCAAGCGGACGCCCCAACTGGTCGTGGCGCCCGAATTGCAAAAACTCTACGACGCCTTGGGCCTGGACAGCAAACTGGAGCCAGACCCGGGTAAGACCTCCAAGCCCATTGCCTGGGTGAAGGTCCATAACCTGCCCGCTTTTACTTGTTTTGATCATCGATCGCATACGAATGCCGGTGTGGCGTGCCAGCGTTGCCATGGCCCGGTGGAGACCATGGAGCGCGTGCGGCAAGTAGCTGACCTGTCGATG
>JBGQLF010001369.1:0-3216 GCA_041499985.1 Gemmataceae bacterium | reverse complement strand
GGCGGCGCTGCCGCCAGCCGAGGCAGGGGCGCAGCTCCGGGCCCGACCGGCCGCCGTGGCGGTCACCCTGGCGGCGATGCTGGACGACTGGGCGGCGGTGCGGCGAGACAAGCGGAAGGACACAGCCGGAGCGAAACGTCTGACCGAGGTGGCGCAAGTAGCTGATCCCGATCCCTGGCGTCGGGACCTCCGTGCTGCGCTGGAGCAGCCGGACAAGGAGACGCGGTTGACGGCGCTACAAGGCTTGGCCCGGACGGCGCGGCTGGACGAGCGGGGCGCGGTCAGCCTGGACCTGCTGGGCACGGGGCTGAGCGCTGCCGGGGATGCGCCGACGGCGGAGCGGGTACTGCGTGCGGCCCAGCAGCGCTATCTCGGCGACGTCTGGGTCAATTACGATCTGGCCCAAGTGTTGCAGCGACTGGGCCGACGTGAGGAGGCAATCCGGTACTACATGGCGGCCCGGGCGCTCCGGCCTGAAACGGCCCACGCCCTGGCGCACGCGCTGGAAGCGAAGGAGGAGTCGGACGAAGCGATCGCGGTATTCCAGGACTTGGTCCGACTGCGGCCGAAAGATGGTCTACACCTGAACTGTCTGGGCGCTGCGTTGCAGACCCTGGGCCGAGCGCAGGAGGCCAGCACGGTGCTCCACGCAGCGGTCACCGCCTCGCGTGAGACGATCCGGCTCCAGCCCGGGAACGTCACGGCTCACATCAACCTTGGCCTCGCCTTGAAGAACCAGGGGAAGCTGGACGAGGCCATCGCCGCCTTCCGCGAGGTGATCCGGCTTCGGCCCGACGACGCCGTCGCCCACCTGAACCTTGGCCTCGCCGTGTGGCGCCAGGGGAAATTTGACGAGGCCATCGCCGCCTATCGCGAGGCGATCCGGCTTGGCGACGGCAGGAGCCACATCCGCCTTGGTGCGCTGCTCTGCGACATCAAACACGACTACGCTGCCGCGAACGCTGCCGTTCTTGAGGCGCTCCGGAGTCGGTCCGATGATGCCGTAGCCCACAACAACCTCGGCGAAGCCTTGGCGCACCAAGGGAAGCTTGACGAAGCCATCGCTGCCTTCCGCGCGGCGATCCGGTTTCAACCCGGCTACGCAGATGCCCACTGCAACCTCGGGTATTGTCTGCGGAAGAAAGGGCAGTATGCCGATGCCCTGGCGTCACTCCAGCGAGGCCATGAGCTCGGCTTCAAGCCCAGCGTTACTACCTTGCAAAACCGTGCCTGGAAGGCATCGCTACAAGGCGGCCCGGATCTCGGCTCCAAGCGGCTCAACGGGCAGGACCCATCAGCGGAGTGGGTGCGCCAGGCTGAGCTCATGGTCGTCCTTGCCCCGAAGCTCCTGGCGCTTGTGCAGGGACCGGTCCAGTCGGCCGATGCCGTCGAACGGCTCACCTTGGCCCAGCTGTGCGCCGACCGGGCGTGGTACGTCGCCGCATCCCGATTCTGGTCGGACACCTTTACCGCGGACCCCCAGCGGGCCAACGACCTCCAGGCCGAGTATCGCTACCATGCCGCTCGCGCGGCTACCCTGGCCGGGACCGGCAAGGCCCAGGACACCCCGCCTCCCGACGACGCGACCAAGGCCAAGCTGCGGCAGCAGGCCCGGGCCTGGCTCCAGACCGAGCTGGCCGCCTATGCGAAATGCCTCGACGGCGAGGATCCGCAGACGCCGAACCTGGTGCGAGGACGGCTGGAGCCGTGGTTCAAGAGCGGCTTTTTGTCCTTGGAGTTTAAGGCGTCGAGCCTGGTGCGTGCACGGTTGGTACCCTGGAAGTACGACCCGCAGCTGGCCGGCTTGCGCGACGAGGCCGCCCTGGAGAAGCTGCCGGCCGAGGAGCGGGAAGTGTGCCGCCAGCTCTGGGCCGAGGTCGAGGCCGTGCTGAAGCGGACTGCGGACCGGTGATCGGTTGCCTCACAAGAACGGAACGCTGGCCCGGAGTTGTGCCCGGCTGGCCTGCCCTCGTGCTGCCGGTCGCCTGAAACCAGCTGGGGCCAATTCAGTCCCACGGGTATACTCCAGGCTGTAGGCATTCGTGCCACGGCCTCGGCGACACGATTCGGGAAGGGAAGGAGTTGTCTCATGACTACCGCCACCGCGAAGCGGGTCCGTGTCTTCGGCCCGGAGTCCAACGGCATTCTGCTGACGCCGCGCCAGTTCGATCGGGCCGAGTTCGCCGAAGGCTGGTGCTATGAACTGATCAATGGAGTGCTGGTCGTGTCGCCAATCCCATCCTTGAATGAGCGGGATCCGAACCAACAACTTGGGCACTGGCTTTTGAGCTACCAGGAAGGACATCCTCAGGGCTCGATTCTCGACTTTACCATCAGCGAGCACACCGTGAAGACCCGGCGCAATCGTCGGCGGGCGGACCGGGTCATCTGGACCGGCCTCGGGCGCCTGCCGACAGCCAAGGACGTGCCCAGCATCATCGCCGAGTTTGTCTCCTCACGCAGACGAGACTGGAAGCGCGACTATGAGGACAAGCGCGACGAATATCTGGAGATGCGCGTCCAGGAATACTGGGTCCTCGACCGCTTCCAGCGCACGCTGACGGTCTTCACCCACCAGGCCGGCAAGGTGAAAAAGCGGCTCTATCGCGAGCACCAGACGTACCGGACCGATCTGCTGCCCGGCTTCGAGCTGCCCTTAGCCCGCCTCTTCGCCCTGGCCGACCGCTGGCCGGAAGAGGAAGCTCCCCCAGGGCCTTGAGTGGCGGCGTGCGGTCGAACTCCTGGCCTGGTTCAATCCTGGGTAACAGCTGAAGAGTTGTTTTCGCAGCTGCAAGCAGCTGTCGAACAAGCCTGGAACCCGTAGATCGAGGATGTTTTGGCCGTTTCCCCGATCTTACGGAGTTCCCAGCATGTGCATTCTAACCCACCCGCGCCCGAACGTCACCCTGGCCCCGACGTCTGCTCCCGCGCCACGCCTCTCCCCGCCCCAACGCCTGCAACTCGCCCTCGACGCCTTGGCGGGACAGCCCATCTCCCAACTCGCTCAGCAACACGACGTCAGCCGCAAATTCATTTACCAGCAACTCGACCGCGCCCACCAAGGCATCAGCAACGCCTTCGCCCCGGCGCCTGCGGGCGACGCGGTCCTCTTCTACCTCCCGGTCACGCGTGCCTGGCTCCGGCAACTGGTGCTGGCTTTGGTCTTCCTCTGCCACAGTTCCTTGCGGGGCGTCGTGGAACTCCTCGGCGATCTCT
>JBGQLF010001368.1:0-3217 GCA_041499985.1 Gemmataceae bacterium | reverse complement strand
CTCCCTTGTGCAAAACCTCATGGCCAATTGTTGTGCAAAAGGTTATGGCCGGTAACAGTCCTCGCTTGTGGGCTGGTTCAAGCCCACAAGCGAGGACGCTTGTGGCTACGTTGAACAACGCCTCGTTTGTCCTCACACTAGCCACGTGCAGCTGCCCGTTGGATCCTTCCAAGCCGCTGTCTTCTCGCCGATAAAAAGTCTGTCGACCCATAGAAGATGTTCGATTGGCAACAATCATTCCAGTCAAAAATGGAAAAGAATCGCGAAGCAGCCTCGAAGTTGCCCACCCGAGCCTTTAGGATAGGTCCTGGTTTCCAGGCTGCTTCAGCCCTGCTTTCCGGAACTGGAAAACGGAGAGCGTCCCCGCCACGGAATGAGTGCGTGCGTTTCCCGCATCTGAACAGGAGTTCCCTCCATGACCACCGCCGCCACTCTGCCCCCCGAGCTCCCGGTCCCCTCGGGCCAGGCCGAAGCGCCTCGGGCCGTGCACCAGACCACCTGCTGCATCGTGGGCGGCGGCCCCGCCGGAGTAATGCTCGCCCTGCTCTTGGCCCGGCGGGGCGTTCCGGTCACCTTGCTCGAAGCCCACAAGGATTTTGATCGCGAGTTTCGGGGCGACACCATCCACCCTTCCACGCTGGAAATCCTGGACTCGATCGGCCTGGCAGAGCGTTTGCACCAGCTCCGCCATGCCGAAGCGGCCAGCGCCACCATCGAGGCTGCCGATGGTCCGTTCACCCCGGTGGACTTCCGCCGCCTGAAAACACGGTTCCCGTACATCATGCTCATTCCGCAGCCGAGCTTCCTGGAATTCATTACCACGGAAGCCCACAAATATCCCCATTTCCGGCTGATGATGGAGGCCAATGTGCAGCGCTTGCTCGAGGCCAACGGAGCCGTCCACGGGGTGCGCTACCGCGGTCCGGATGGCTGGCACGAGGTGCGCGCGCTGCTCACGGTCGGCGCCGATGGCCGCTTTTCCCGCTTGCGTCACCTGGCGGGCTTCGTGCCGATTCAAACGTCGCCGCCGATGGATGTCCTCTGGTTCCGCCTGCCCCGCTTGCCGGAGGATTCGCCCGAGCATGGTCGGTTATTTGGCCGGCCGGGAAGGGGGCGCATCCTGGTCATCTTCGATCGCTTTGATCATTGGCAGGTCGGCTACGTCTTCCCCAAGGGACACTACCAGAAACTGCGTACGGCCGGCCTGGAGGCGCTGCGCCGCTCCATCGGCGAATTGGAACCGCGTTTTGCCCGGCATGTCGAGGCCTTGACGGATTGGCAGCAGTTCTCGTTGCTGTCGGTCGAATCCAGCCGTTGCCCGCGCTGGTACAAGCAGGGGTTGCTCCTGATCGGCGATGCGGCCCACGTCATGTCGCCTGTCGGCGGCGTCGGGATCAATTACGCGATCCAGGATGCGGTGGTGGCGGCGAACGTGCTGGCGGGTCCACTCCGCGCCGGCCAACTGCGTGTCCGCGATCTGGCGGAGGTGCAACGCCGGCGCGAATGGCCGACGCGGGTTATCCAGGCGGTGCAAGCGTTCCTCCAAAGACGGCTCGTCGCCAGCGTGCTCTGTTCACAGGACGTTATCCGCATTCCGCGCTTCGTCCGGTTCCTGTTCCGTATTCCGATCGTGCGAACTCTGCCGGCCCGGCTGATCGGTTTCGGCGTTTGGCGCGTCCAGGTGAAGGATGGAGGATAAAAGGAGGTCTAGTGTGGGGACAAAGGACGTGTTCTTTAACGTAGCCACAAGCGTCCTCGCTGGTGTTTTTTAACGTAGCCACAAGCGTCCTCGCTTGTGGGCTGGATCAGCCCACAAGCGAGGACGCTTGTGGCTACGTTCAGACAACAGGTCCCATGCTCGGGCAACTGGCAGCAGCCATTCTCACTTCCGCTTCGCCGGCTTGCCGCTGATCAGGTCGGCTATCGTGGTGGCCTGCCAATGCTGCCGCGTAATGGCCATCACTTCATCGCAGACCGCTTGCAGCTTGCGGTCGATCCCGGCTTTGCCCGCGCTGCCGCTGAACGCCAGATCGCTGCGCAGGGGGCCTTCCACAGCCTCGATCACCTCGAGGAGGGTGATCTTCGCTCCGGGTTTGGCGAGGCGGTAGCCGCCGTTGGGTCCTTTCATGGACAACAGCACGCGCACCGAGACCAGCGGCTTGAGCACCTTCAGGAGGAACCGCTCGGGGATGCCACGCTCCCGAGCAATGTCATGGGATGCCGCAGAGTAGTTTTCACCCTGCTCGGCCAGGTGGGCCAGAGCATGCAGGGCATAGAGACTGGCACGATTCAGCTTCATAAGGTTTCCTGATAGTAGAGAGGGCTGCGGCTGCCGGAGTACGTTGTGGGAGAGGGACTCCACCGGCAGCACGCGGCCGTAGGATCACGTATTTTCGGGGTCAACCGCGGCCGCCGCTGCGTCTGGCGGGGCCGAGGCTTCCAACTGCTGGCGATACAATCGATCCAGCTTCGTCAAGAGCTTGAAGACGCCCGATGCCGAGTCGGTAAACGTGTCGGAGCCAACGGTCAGCGAGCCGGACCACTCCTGCTTGCCGGCAGCATAAACGACGTTGAAGCGCGCGCCATCCGGCAGTCGATCCTGGGCCTGTTTCGGCTTCCGCGGCGTTGACTCCGGCTGCTCTTGCGCCCTCTTCTGGGCCTTCTCCTCCCGGCGCAGCTGGGCGGCTTCCTGCACTTCCCGCTCCTTCTGCTCCCGGCACGCGGGACAGATTTGGCCCCTCTTCTTCTGGCGGCGGGCATCGCGGTACTTATCCTTCTTGTCCTCGAACAGGCCGAAGTCCACCTCATGACCACAAGCGGCCGTCAGCTTCTCGGTGCGCACGACCGGTGGCGGAGGGGGCTTCCCGCCCGGCTGGACTTGCTGTCGTTTGGCTCCAACGCCAGGTTGAGCCGTTTCGCGCGAACTGGGTCGATCAGGGGGCACTCTCAGTCTCCTTCTTTTCGCGGTCGCCCGCGGAGATTGCTGTTCCAAGCAAGGCCATCAAGCGTCTCTCAACCAAACACCCTTACGGACCCCATATGGTACACCGCTGGATGTTGTCTGTCAACCAGCGTATTCGATAGTTGGACAAAAACGAGATCAATATTCATGTTTTACAGGGCCCGACCCGAGAGTATAGTGGATCCCGTCGAGTTCCGCCTTGTGGGGCAGGATTCCGATCCTGCCGGCAGGATCGGAATCCTGCCCCACAAGGCG
>JBGQLF010001367.1:0-3217 GCA_041499985.1 Gemmataceae bacterium | reverse complement strand
TCCCCGCCACAATGCTGTGACCTGCCTTTGAACCCGGCCCAACGCGGTGAGGCAACGGATTCCTTCACGAAGCATGAAACTGCGCGTGCGCGTCTTCGTACAGTTTCAGCATCTGCGGCAGACAAACCTCGAGGCTATAGCGACTGCGGATCATCTCAACACCGGCAGCGCCGAGGTGCCGATACTCCTGCGGTGCCTTCAACACGCGGTCGGCCGTTTCCGTGAAGCCGTCGACATCGAAGAAATCGACCAGCAACCCGTTCTTGCCGTGCTCGATCATTTCGCGCACCGGGGCCGTGTTGGAAGCCAGAATCGTGGTGCCACAAGCCTGGGCATCCATCAGCGACCACGACAGCACAAAGGGGACGGTCAAATAGACGTGCAGGTCGGTGAGGGCAAACAACTGGGCCAGCAGCGGCGGCCGGAGCAGGCCGAGAAACACAAACCGCGACAGATCGTATTCATCTTGGGAGAGGACCCATTCCTTGAAGGATTTCTTGCCGGTGACTTGTTCGTCGCCGCCATAGCAGATGCGGTCCTCGCCAGCGATCAGGAAGATCACGTCCTGGCGCCGCTCGCACAGCTTCTTGGCCATCTTCATGAAGATGTCGAAGCCACGCATCGACTCCATGCCGCGCGTCGCATAGGTGACGATGCGGACATTGTCGGGGAAGGTCCGCTCGCCCAGGCGGCGCGGCGTCCGCGGCTGAGGCTTCCAGAGATTGGTGTCCACGCCATCGAACAGGACGCGGACTTTGTCGTGATAGAGTTTGGGAAAGCGATCGCGTTGCCATCGCGTTGGGCTGTAACCGAGGTCGCAATTGTCGAGATCCAAGAGCAACATGGCATTGCGAGCCCGAGCGCGGAGGCGATTGAGCTCCGTGGAAGTAAAATCGGGCCGAAAGTCCATGTCGGAGTTGGTTGGGTGGTAGAAGTACTCGAAGTAATTGATCAGCGGACACGCATACAGCTCGCGCAGAAACAACGTGGAACCGAAGCCGGAATGTCCGACAATCAGATCGGGCTGGATGTCCGGCCTATCTTTCAATGCCAGGTACACATGGTGCGTGCGCCAGATGGCGTTTTCGAAAGTCCGGCTACAGTAGTGTGTCTGCTGGGTCGCGCCGCCCTGCTTGGCGCACTGGATGCGCTCGACCGCGCCGTCCCGCCCTGGCGCTACCTCGGTCACAAAGGTGCAGCGATATCCCTTGTGCTGGGTCAGATACTGGGCAATGTGTCCGAACTGGGCGGGATAGTTTTGATGAACGAACAAGACATGCATGGAGATTCCCTCTCCAAAAAGGGGACGCGGACCTTTATTTGGCTCCCGCCTCGCCCGCGGGCTTTTTCGGCCGCCCCCGTGGCCGCAGCGTGTGTTGCAGCCCCAGGTGACCAGCTACCTCCTCCTGCCACGCCTCCACCCCGAACGGCCGCTCCCGAACCACGGACCGCCGCACCGCCTCCAACTCTGCCTCCGTCTCCACGCCGTTGACCCACTCCAGCCAGTGCCGCGGCCGGGCGATCGGCCAGGCGTGCAACCACTCCCGACGCACTTGGTCCCGGGCCTGCCAGTGCCCCAAACTGGACCAGCGCCAGGTCTCGGCCCGCTGCACCAACCCGGCCCGCAATGGGTTGCGCTCCACGTAGCGCAGCACGGTCAAGAGGTGGTTATCCTCCTGGATCGGGAAAGCCCGGAAGCGGCCCTGGTAGACATGGCCGGTGCCCGCTGTGTGGTAGTGGGCATGCCAACGCTGCGTATGCGTATGCGTCAGCCAACGCAGGAAGGCGGTCACCTGGCCGTCCTGCTCCGGCCAGAGAACGAAGTGCCAATGGTTGGGCATGATGCAATAGGCCAGCAAGCGGATGGGGTGTTCGGCCAGGGCTTCCGCCAGGACACGCTCGAACGCTTCGTAATCGCCGTCCTTCTGGAAGAGGGGCAAGCGCGCGACCGCCCGGTTGAGGGCGTGGTAGACGAAACCTCCAGGGGCGGCGCGTGCGTGCCGAGGCATGCCAGGAGACTACACAAAGGCGTGGGTCTTGTCAAGAAAGGTCCGCGTCCCCTTTGTTTCGTCAACCGCCGATGTGGGCGCGGTAGTACTCGTCGGAACTTGCGAACGCCGTCACGATGTCCTCGTTGGTCGCCCCCTGCGTGAAGACGCTCACCCAGTAGGCCACTTCGCCGAGGCTCGCTGTCCGGTGCAGGAATGTCAGGTAATCCTGCTGCACCAGCTGCCCCTCGCGCTCGCTGCTGGCAGCGAACCCATAAGCGACCGTGGCGCGGTCGGCCCCGGCAGCTAGCTGTGCCAGCCAGTAGCTCTCGCCGGCGGCGTCGGGGTGGCGGCCGAGCAAGTCCTGGTACAGCGCCTCGACCCACAGCTGGTTCGTGCCGCCGGTGTGGACATAGTACTCGACCGAGCCGATGAAGCCGGCCTCCAACTTCTGGTCGGTCAGGCCGTTCACCATGCGGTTGACCCAGTAGGCCAGGCCGGCGGCATCGGCCTCGCGCCCCAGGAATTTGCGGTAGACGGAGCCGATGATGGTGGCGAAGTACTCCGGCGTGTGCGTGATCTGCTGGGCCACACTCGAGCGCGGCGCCCCCTGGTCCAGCAGCGTGCTCCAGTAGCGCAGGCCGCCCGCATCGGCCGGCCGTTGCAGCAGGTCCAGGTACAACGCGGAAACGTACGCCTGGTGGGGGGATAGCACGGTGATCGCGCCGGTCGTGGTGGACAGGCTACCGGCGCTGGCCTGGAGGGTGTAGCCGGAGGCGGCCTTGTCGAGGGACAGGCCGGAGAACGTGGCGACGCCGTTGACCGCCGCCACCGTCACCGAGCCGTGCAGAGTGGCGCCGCCTGGGTTACTGGCGATAGAAATCGTCACACTCCCGTTGAAAGACGCAGCCAGGTTCCCCAGGGCGTCTTCCGCGGTGACGACCAGGCCAAAGCCGACCCCGGCGATAGCAGTGGCCGGCGGCGGCGTGGCCACCACCAGCTGGGCGGCAGCCCCGGCCGCCACGCTGAAGGAACCGGAGACGGCGGCGCCCAGGGCACCGTCGCTGGCTTGCAGGGTGTAACCCGTTCCGATCTTGTTGAGGGACAGGTTGGCGAAGGTGGCGACGCCGTTGACCACCGCCACCGTGGTTATGCCGCTCAGCGTGCCGCCGACCGGGTTGGTGCCGATAGCCACAGTGACGTTCGATGTATCGCTGCTCACCAGGTTG